>CAYICV010000013.1:0-9228 GCA_964362035.1 Candidatus Woesearchaeota archaeon
TAAAAACAGTGAAAGATGAGTTACCAAAGGAACTTTCAGACATTGTTGAAGGACTAGAGAGGAATGGATTTAAGGAAATCAGCAAATCCACGGAAATTTTAGAGAAGGTATGATCGAATATTTTTCTAATCGTAGCAATATCTAGAAAGATTTTTAAATCCCAAGCAGCTAACAAAATCAAGGTAGGCAAGTAGTCAGCTATCTTATCTTTGCTCTAACAGGCAAAGATGAGAGGAAGGTCCGCCCACCACGTTGTGGAAGCTAAATGACAAGGCTTAATCCGCGACAGGCCATTCTCGAAAGAGAATTCGCGAAAGCGAAGGCAATAGCACAGAAACGACACAGCTCTGCGGAGCAATGAATTTGAAGGATATTGGAGAAGAAATCGCTTCAAACAACAGAGGCTTGGACTAAACATTCAGGTTTATGTATTGGAGTGGTAACTTAACAGATATCCAAAAGCAAATGAGTTAAGAAGCAGAGAATTGATGAAACGGCCATCATGGCTTGGTGCAACTCATTGGAGGCATAGTGGAATGCTGACAGCTTCGTTCCTTGCGCGTTTGCGCTCTGGGGGACATCGAAAGCAAAAAGCGAGCAAAGGAGAAGCAACAGAAGGCGGCCTATTCTTGTCTACCTTTTTTTATTTGTTTTCTTGTTTCAGCATATTTTATAAATACTTTAAAAATAATTGTCTTATGGTAATAGTCTACACAAAACATGCAGAGTTAATGCTAAAAGAGAGAAGGATAAGTAAGGAAGAGGTTGAAGATGCTATCAGATATCCTGAAAAGACAAGAAAGATATATGGAATTTATTATTCAGTAAAAAAACTTCAAATAGGAAAAATAGAAGTTGTTTACGAAAGAAGAGAAAGTTATATAAAGATAATAACCGTGTATTGGTTGTAGGGATGAAAAATGGAAATTACATATGATAATGAAGCTGATGCGATGTATATCAGATTTAAGAAGGGTAAATTTCACAAAAACAAAAAAATAGATGATAATACAATTATTGACTTAGACGGATAAGGGCAGATTCTCGGCATTGAACTTCTTTTTGTAAGTAAGAGAATTCCTCTAGAATCTTTAAAAGAAGTAAGTGTGAAAAATTTACTTGTAAGTAAGGCGTAATTTCTTCCGTAAGTGTAGCGGCCTATTCTTGTCTACCTTTTTCTTTTTTTCTCTGCCACAAGATTTAAATAAAAAAGTTTTTCTAAAGTTGTATGAAAAAGAGAGGGCAAACATTTAATTGGAGAGCAGGTGCTGGTGCAGGACTGATAATTTTAGGTATTTATTTGTTAAGCCGTGGTGGTTTTCCTAATACTATTGGAGGGATAATATCAATAGCCATAGGGATTGCGTTCATAGCTGGCAAGCTTTAAGATGGAGAAGAAACAAATCCAGAAAATAGACTAGATTTAGAATACAGAGAACGTCTGCAAAAATTAAATATAATATATAATGGATTAACAATTGGAACTCTTTCTTTTATTGGAGTATTTATATTTAAACCAGAAAATTTCCTTTTAGGTGTTTATATCATATCTGTATTTTGGATCTCGCTCCTTATTTGGAGAAAATCGATTCAAAGAGATATGGACAATATTTTAAAATCCCTTAGAAATTTAGAAAGATAATCACCACAACGCCTTACCTTCTTTCATAATAACCTTGCTACTAATCCTAATCGTCGGCGCAAGCAAGATAACATCAATATGAACCTTCGCATTATTCTTGCCGCCCATACTCACGTTATTACCAAATGCAACATGGCAAGTTCCAAAAACTTTCTCATCTTGCAGCATATTTCCAATAAGAGTTGCATTTTTATTAGTTCCAATTCCAAATTCTGCAACAACTGCGCCGCCTTTAACAGCAAGCAGCTTCTTAAGCAACATTCCTTCTTTGCTTTTCTGATAACCAATAATCTTATTACCTGATATCAACAGCATTGTAGGCTTCATTATCTGTTTTTCATAGGAATCAAAAACTAAAATGCCTTCAGCATTCTTCGGAGCAAAGAAAACTTCGCCAGCAGGCAAATTATCTACTTGCCCGCGCTTAACTTTTCCAATATCAAGATAAACTTTTTCGAGAATTTTAAATTTAATATCTGTACCGTTTTTTGTTGTTACAGATATCCATGCATTCTTTTTTCTCACTTGCATGAGGATGTTCCAAAGTTTCAGGCTTCTTTTCTGCATCTCTTTGTAATTAACAGCAAGAGCTTTTAACATTTTAAGGGAAAAGCCTGGCATGCTCGCTACTCTCGCCCCTTGCTTGCATGCATTTCTTCTTGCGTCTGTGTGTGTTAGAGAATAAGTAGTCAGAAGTATCAGCACATCATAGCCAAGCATCCTCGCAGCCTCAGCTTTGGTTGGCTCTTTTCCGTGCCTGCCTGTTACTTTTATTTTAAGGGTATCAACATTATTACTCAAGCGTTTGGCAGCTGTGTAAAATTTTTTTGTGATATTCTGCATCTTCGCATCTGTAACAATAAGAACTCTTTCATGCTTTTTAATCTCTAAAACCTCTTTTAGTGCTGATGTTAGTTTGTTTAGCATTTTAACTGATGTAGAAAATCCAAATGCTTCTATCGCCCAACACCCCTATTCCTAACTCTCCCAAGAATGACAAGCAGAGAAAAAATTGCAGAAGCAACCATTAAGAGTAAGCTTATATCGCCTATTGGCAAATTGGCTGCTGTTGCAATTACAAAGATAATGAAGAAGATGAAAGCGTAAGCTCCACCAGCTCCAGCTGCAAAGCCCCACCAAAAGCTGCGAGTTTCGTATGCCATTTCCTCTTTTTCTTTTGAAAGTTTTAAGGCTTTTTAAAATTTTGCTTATGATTAAGGGCAAACTTTTTTAAATAAACACAGCATCGAAAAACCATGGCAGAAGAAAAAATAAGGATGCCAGCAAGCGTTGGTGGCTTAACAAGATACTTTGAAGATTATAAGAGTAAGCTTGAGCTTAAGCCTGAGCATGTCGTTTTTGCAATAATTCTTGTTATTGCTATTGAAATTCTTCTTAGAATTTTTTAATGGATTTGGTAAATTGGATAGATTGGATAAGGCTGAAATAGAAAAGAACTAGAAATGGAAATGGTGGGAAAGCTGAAAACTACTTTCTGTGAGCTAAAGTAGCACAAACTTGCAACAGTAGAATGAGAGAGAAAAAGTTTATAGATGAATTAACGGCCTATCCTAGAGAGCAGTTAAGAGAATTTGTATATGTAAATGTGTTCAATATATGTAGAAGAATAAATGGATTTGATTACGTTGATTTTTTCTGGCACAGGATTTTGGGGAGAAGGAATTTAGAAAAGATAGTTATAGAAACGAGGAAGGCTCATCCAGAGCTTATAGAACACGGCTCCAAATATCGCTGGGGAATTTTAAGATTCACGTTCGAGGGACAGGCTTATACGCTAACAAATGCAGGTAGAGAATACTTAGAAAAGATTGAGGAAAGTTTGAAAAGGGTTGAAGATATTAAAGATGTAAAAAGGGATGAAGGGCCTGCAATTAAATCTCCTGTTAGAATGCATTTAAAAGCTAAAACTTCGAAGACAAAATTTGGAATATCATCTGACAGCGAATCACATATATCAACGGCAGAATATCATCTATTAAATGCAATATTCTCTGGATTCTTTAAGAAAGATTTTGAGTTAAATAAATTAGAAGAGAATATGCGCGAATATTTTATAGTAAGAAGATTTAAATATGGTGAAACATCTTAACACAGAAAAGAAGAAAAGAAGTAAAATGTTTCCATTACCATTCGGCAAAGCTGATCCAAAGAAAATGCAGGAAATGCTGAAGCAACTTGGAGTGAAAAGTAAAGAAATTTCTGCTGAAGAAGTCATAATCAAAAGCGGTGAGAAGAAGATTGTTATCAGAGAGCCGCAAGTAACAGAAATAGAATTTTCTGGACAGAAGAGCTTTCAAATTGTTGGAAATGTAAGCGTTGAAGAAGCTGGCAAGGAAAGAAGTGAGATAAGCAAAAAAGACATTAAATTTGTTTCAGAAATGTTAAGTGTGCCAGAGGATAAGGCAAAAGAAGCGCTTGAGAAAGCTAATGGTGATATTGCTAAAGCAATCTTGCTCTTGAAAAGCAAGAAAAAATAAGAAGGGAGAAAGAGAAGCAAGGATAATTCTGAAAATTCTCGGAAATCCACATTCCTAAGATTTTTATATTTCTGACACTTAATGTATTAATGATAAATACAGTAAGTAAGAACTTTGAAGTATTAATTGCTGAAGCTAATAGGAAACTCAAAACTGCAGATCATCTAATTTATGTAACTTATCCACTTCTAAAAGAAGAAAAATTATTTATTAAAATTATTGAACTTATAAGTGATGCTCTCCAAAACTGCATAAAAGCAGCTTTATTCCACGATTATTATTGGAAAAGAATTGAGCTTGCAAATTTTGATTACACGTTATTCAAAGAGAGAAGAAAGATTTATAATCTAAACGAAGATGAAATAAAATTCTTTGAAGAGATTTTTATGATACTTGAAAAGCATAAAAAAGCTCCTGTAGAATTTATTAGGAAAAAAGAATTTGTTATTTTAGAGGAAAATCTTGCAACTTTACAACTATCTTCAGAAAAAGTGAGGGGTTATCTATTTAAAGCAAAAAGCATTGTAGAAAAGGTGCAAAAGAGGTTAAGGTATTAAGCGTGAGATGGGTAAGAAATGAGAGGAATAGAATCTGAATATAGGAAAGCGGAGCATTTGCTTTATGTATCTTTAAAATATACTAAGACAGCAGATGTAATTAGGAATGTAATAATTAGATGGCAGTCTACTCTTGATTTGTGTATTGACAGGCTCTTAATGCGCGCGAAGAGGCTTAAGAAAATAAAAAAAATTCCTACAGCACCTTTGGCAAAAACAGATGTTCTACCCTCTGTTTATAAAGATCCAATTGTTAAAGGGATTATAGAGCTTTACTTATTTTTTAGGAAGCTTGATACGTTTGAGCAGATAAGGCAAGGTGAGTTCAGGAAAAATGTTGCTCTTGTTATAATTGATAAGAATAAAGAACTGATAATAGATATTCCGAAGCTGTATGAATGGAATGAGAAGATTAAGCAATTTATTGAATATGTGAGAGAGAAGGTTTAAGGTAGCTGCAAGTTATTAGCAAGTGTTGCCGAAGGCCTTGCCTACGGTGGCTAAATTATATTAATATATTATATTAGTATAGTATAAGTGTAATGTTTATAAATATAAAAATTATAGCGAAATATGCCATTTCGTATATTCAAAACAGAGGAATTTGATAAGGATTTTAAAAAACTTGATAGAAGTGAACAGTTAAGAGTTGAGAAAATCCTTACTCAATTAACGGAATCTGCAGATGTTGGTAAGCCTCTCATTCTGCCTTTTTTCAGAGAAAAAAAGTTTAATGGAAAGAGATTGTACTTTCTTATTTACGAAGATTATAAAGTAATTCTTGTGCTCACTATAAGTGATAAGAAAACACAACAAGCAACTATAAATAGAATACTGTCACACATTGCAGAATATCAGCAATATGTATTTGAAGAACTGAGAAAAAGAGGGCTTATTTAGTTTTATTTTTTGGCTTCCATTCACTTATTCTTCCATGTTTAATATCTTCTAAACTTCTTTTTATCTTCTGAACTAATTCATAATCTACTTCTGCCATCTTCCTTAACTTCAAATATTCTTCCTTTGATATTGTTACAGTTTCCATTTTCATAAAATTGTTGAGCTTTTATGGTTTATATAGATTTCTACGAACAGCTGTTGCCGAATGCTTTGCCTACGGTTGCTAAGTCGATGATGTTGATAACACCGTTCTCATCTAAGTCTGCTTGTGGGTTCCAGTTTGCATCTCCTGGTTGAGAGCCGAATGCTTTGCCTACGGTTGCTAAGTCGAAGATATCAACTCGGCAGTCTCCATTTACATCTCCAAACAAAACCTCTTTAACAAGAGTTAAAGGCAAGAAATCCCCACCATTTGTTATGTGTCCACTTGAATTGTGAGGTAGTTGAGTATCCCCTAAGCCATCATTATCAGAATCTTTTCCAACATAATCGCTCCAAAAGTTTCCGCCGAGGAAGCTACCATTTATTATATTTATTCCAGGGGTTTTTGTTATGTTCCAAATATTGTAGCCGTGATCAACTGCATTTACGGTGTTACTAAAAAGATTGTTATAAATTAAGTTTTCAGTGCTATTAGAAAGAGAAGAACCAAAACCATTGTTGATTAGAGTATTGCCTGTAAGGGTATTGAATTTAGTGAAGTTGAGAAGAATACCCTCGAAACGGTTGTTATTAACATTGTTGAAGGAGAGGATGTTAGAATCAGAGTGGAAGAGATAGATACCTCTAAAACCATTATCGTTTAAAGTATTCTCTGTTAAAATATTTGAGTAAGAGTTGACGAGCCGAATGCCCTCTTGTATGTTACTAGCAGTGTTTTGTATTAGAGTGTTGAAGTTGGAGTTGGAGATAAGAATGCCTCTCCGCTTGTTGTTATCTGCAATATTGTAAGTTAGCTTGTTGAATTGGGAAGAAATGAGAGCAATACCATTCGTGTCATTGTTATTAGTATTATTGGAGATAGTGTTAGAATCGGATTCTAATATAATAATACCCCCGAAGTTGTTATTACTTACATTATTTAATAAGAGAGTATTGTTGAAGTTGCCTATGAAAAGATCAATGCCTTCAACATTATTATTGTTTACTGTATTGTTGTAGAGGGTATTGAAGCTAGATTCGCCGAGCAAAATGCCAAAAGCGCCATTATTGTTAGCAATGTTCTGGGTAAGTGTATTAGAATTAGAAAATTCAAGCAAGATACCTCTATTAGAATTGTTGTTTGCAGTGTTTTGAGCAATGGTGGTGAAATTGGAAAAGGATAATTGGATACCATCACCACTATTTATGGCTATATTTTGGACGAGGTTGTTGAAGAGTGAGGAGGATATAAAAATACCAATATAGTTGTTACTAGCAGTGTTTTGAGATAGTGTGTTGTTGGTTGAATAAGAGATATCGATGCCAACATAATTGCTATTAACAGTGTTTTGAACTAGAGTGTTGAAGTTGGAAGTGTTAAGGCGAATGCCCCGACGGTTATTGTTGATATTATTTTGTTTTAAAGTGTTAAAGTGAGAAGAGTTAAGGGAAATACCATCTTCAAAGTTTCGTATATCGCAGTTCTCTATAGTTACATTATAATTATAAAATAAAAGAATGCCTATACTGCTTCCAGATCCTGTTATATTATGTCCAGCGCAGTTTAAAGTAAGATTATTAACAGCTATTTCAACACTTTCACTTAAATTACTTGTTAAGGTGCACGTCCTTGTTCCTTCATCCCAACTGCCATAATTGATTCCAGTAGTAGTACTATTGGCGCACTCTATAATGTCTCTTATAAAAACTGTATTGGACGCATCTTGCTGCTCAGGAGCAGTTATATTAAAAGATAAGAAAATGAATAGCAGCGCGCATACCCCCAACAAAGCCCTTTTAGCCATAAAAACACATATTTTTCAACTTTATAAGAATTATTGTAATAGAGTATATATTTAATAAGAAGAATGGTTGGTAGAAAAGTATAAATATACACAAATATAAACAAAATCAAAAAGGGGAAATGACAAGAAGCATTTTAATAGTTTCGGGCAAGGGCGGAGTAGGAAAGACTACTAGCGCAGTGAATCTTGCTGCTGCCCTGCATGGCTTTGGGAAAAATGTGCTGCTTGTTGATGCTGCTCTCTCTACCTCAGATGTTGGTTTGCATCTTGGAAGTCCTGTTGCGCCAATAAATTTTCATCATGTGCTAGCAGGCAAAAGCAAGGCAAGAGAAGCAATTTACAGACATTCATCAGGCTTAAAAGTGCTGCCGGGAAGTATTTCTCTTGATGATATGAAGAAGGCAAAGCCTGAGAATATGAAAAAAGCTCTTTCGCAGTTAAGGAGATATGCTGATTTTTTAATTATTGATTCAGCAGCAGGCTTTGGAAAAGAGGCTTTGCACGCAATGGATGCTGCCTCTGAGCTTATTGTTGTAACAAATTCTGATTTGCCATCTGTAACAAATGCATTAAAGGCAATAAAGATTGCTGAAAGTATGGGAAAGGCTGTTACTGGCTGTATTGTGACAAGAAAGAAAAGCAAGCGCAGCGAAATGAGCTTGCGAAATATTGCTGAGATGCTTGAAGTTGAAGTGCTTGGAATTGTGCCTGAAGATGAGGCTGTTAATGATGCGCTAGACAAAAAGGATGTTCTGCTGCATGCTTATCCAAGAAGCAAGGCTGCAAAGGCCTATAAGAAGATTGCTGCTAAGCTCGTTGGGCATGAGCTTAGTGAAGTCAAAGAAGGTTTCTTTGAGAAATTATTTAAAGCTGTTTGGATTAGATAGAGATGCAAAAAGAGAGTTATTTGACAGAAAGTAATTTAGAAGAGATATCCCAAACAGTAGGAGAAGCTATAGCAGATATTAATGCAAGATATAATATTTTTAGAAATTTTCTTATTGTTGGGGATAATTATATATGGGCAGCAAAAATAAATATTAATAACCTAGTAATACATTATATATACAATGATTGTGCTAGCTTTACCGAATTCTTATACGATCCTGATTTTCTTGACGCCGAGGATATTAACATTATCTGCATGAGTCAGAGTATTTTAGAAAAACTGAACTTAAAAAATTTAGTAAAAGAAGGGTCTAATATAGGACTAGATGATAGAAGTGGTAAGATTATACACCTTTATATGCCCTCTAATTTGAAAGATTTGAGGTTGGGTGGTTTAGAATTTAGGGTATATGATCCTGCTCTCTTTAAAACATCTACAACAAAAAGATTTAAAAATCCATAACCCAAACAAATTCCATGAAAATGACAGGGAGGTTAGTTCATAACCGCTGAAAGAGGAGCTTTTTCTAGCTGTGCTTATCTATCTTATCTTGTTTATCCAGCCTATCTCACTAAATTAGCTTCAGAAAAGTTTTATAATACACTTAGTGCTAACTCTCTTAATCTTAATTATGGTAACTATGACGGTAGTGTTGTAGTGGTAGCATAAGGGACTGTGGCTCCCTTGGCGCGGGTTCAATCCCCGCCTGCCGTCCTTTTTGGTGAGAAAATGAAAACAACAGTTAAAGGCACTCGTGATATATTAGGAGAAGATGCAATTTTGCTGAGCAGCATAA
>CAYICV010000014.1:0-9012 GCA_964362035.1 Candidatus Woesearchaeota archaeon
TGCTGCTTGTTGTTGACCCATGGGTTGATAAGAATGCCTTAAGGGATGCTTTGCGCATCGGTATTCCAATAATTTCACTTTGTGATACAAATAATGTAACAAACTTTGTTGATTTAGTAGTGCCGTGCAATAACAAGGCAAAAAGCAGCCTTGCTTTAGTTTTCTACTTGCTTGCTAAAGGCTATGCAGAAGCAAAAAAGCTGCCATTTAATGCAAAAATTGAGGATTTTGGTTATGAAGTTGAGGCTGCTGTGAGTAGAAAGTGAGCAGCAAAGCAGTAAATAAGGGAGTAAGCAGATAAATGAAAAGGAAGTTTTGGAATTTTTGAAAAGTTAGTTTGATGGATTAGAACGATGTCCATGACTTCTCATATACGCTTCATCTCTTCTGCTGACTAATCCTGCTTCTACTAATGCTTCATATGCACTACTATTATGATGATTACTTAACAATCCTCCAAGTCCATTATTTTGAAAATCTTTGCGTTTAATATCTCTCGGTGCTTTCTTCAATTTCCTAATAAGCCACTTTACAGCAGCAACTCTATGCTCTTTCTTTTCATAAAATTTTTGTGGTGTATCTTTCATTTCCCATGGCAAAATTTTGTATCCAGCATCTTGCAAAGCTTTGTATGGACTGTCATAATAGTGATTATTTAGTAAACCACCGAGCCCGTAAAGTGTAAAATCTTCATGTGTGATATCTCTTATGTCCTTATCTAATCTCTCAACAAGCCAGTTAACAGCAACAATTCTGTTTGCCTTCTTTTCATAAAACTTATGCGGTGTCTTCGTCATTTCCCATTGCAAAAGCTCAAACCCAGCAGCTCTTAAGGCCCCATACGGGCTGTTCTTGAAATAGTTAAACAAAAGGCCTCCAAGTTTATTATTACGGAAATCTTCTTTTGTAATCTCTCTAGGGTCTTTCCTCAAAACATCATTAACAAGAAATCTTATTGCATCTCTTCTAACCCATTTAGGATGCCATTCAGCTCTCCCACCTCGCTTTTTATACCATCCCTGCTGCATCCAGAAATCATCCATGCTTTTTGGGGCTCTAGCTTGTTTAGTATGCGTGTGCTTAATTTCCCTAACTCTTTCCTCGAGTCTTTGCAGCATTTTCCTTAGCCAGAATATAGTAAAACTCAAAATTTATAAATATTAATCCGCTTCAGTAATTGACACAATCAAAAAGCAAAAAGAGGAAACAAAAAAGATGCCACTCGAAATTAGCTATGATGAATTCGGCCCTGAAAAAATCTTTATAGTCCATAATGAGAAAGTTAGCTTGCACGGCTTTGTTGTTATAGATAATACTGCGAGAGGAAAGGGCAAAGGCGGAATAAGAATGACTCCTTCTGTAAGCATTGAAGAAGTTGCTAAGCTAGCAAGAACAATGACCTGGAAGAATGCTCTTGCTGACCTTCCATTTGGAGGAGCAAAGGCTGGCATTGTTGCAGATGACAGGAAAATCTCTCTTTCGCAGAAGTATGAAATTATTAGAGAATTCGCCCGCGCGTTGAGGCCAATATGCCCTTCTCTTTTCATTGCAGGGCCTGATATGAATACAGGCGAGGCAGAGATGAAGATTTTCGCAGAGGCAAACGGAAAATGGAATAGCGCAACAGGAAAGCCAGCAAATGTTTGCATGCAGCTCTTTGGCAAGCCAGGAGAGAAGTGTGGCATTCCTCATGAATTTGGGAGCACAGGCTTTGGAGTTTATCATGCTACTAAAATTGCAGCTGAATTTCTAAAGCTGAAACTAAAAGAGGCAACATTCGCAATTGAAGGCTTTGGCAATGTAGGAACTTTTGTCGCGCAGTATTTAAGTAAAGAGGCAAGGTTCGTTGCAGTTTCTGATTCAAAGGGGGTTATCTATGATGCTGAGGGCTTAGACTACGAGAAGTTGATGAAAGTCAAAAATAAAAAAGGCAGTGTAACAGCTTATGGAAAAGGAAAAGTCTTGCAAGGCAAAGGAATCATCAGCCTGCCAGTGGATATTCTAATCACAGCCGCAGTTCCAGATTTAATTAAGAAAGAAGATGCCTCAAAAATAAAATCAAAGCTTATCGTAGAAGGCTCAAACATTCCAATGACAGCAGAAGTTGAAGAGACGCTGCATAAGCGAGGCATTCTTGTAGTCCCAGATTTTGTTGCTAATGCCGGCGGCGTAATCAGCAGCTATGCAGAGTACAAGGGTTATAATCCAAAGAGGATGTTTGAAACTGTTGAGCAAAAGATAAAGCAGAATGTTAAAAGAGTTCTGAAAGAAGCAGCTGCGAAGAGGGCTAAGCCAAGAGATGCCGCAATGGAGCTTGCTATTAAGCGAGTGAGAGAGGCGATGGCGAAGAGGAAGAAATTTTGAAGCAGCAAATCGAAACAGCGAAACATAGATATCAGATATCAGCGAAAGATTTATAAATACTAATGCAAATACAAATTCAGAAGCGTATTCTAAAATGAGAAGTAAAGAATTAGAGGAAAAGATAATTAAAAGTGGCACAACCACAATCGGCATAGTCTGTAAAGATGGCGTTATTTTAGCTGCTGATAAGCGTGCAACTGCCGGCGATTTTTTAATCGCACATAAACATGTTGATAAAGTTTTAATCATAACTGATAATATTGCTGTAACAACAGCTGGAGTTGTTTCAGACATTCAACTTATTGCAAAGCTTACAAAAGCCGAGCTTAAGCTTAAGAGCATAAGAACAAAGAAAAGAACAACAGTAAAGGAAGCAGCAAATCTTTTTGCAACAATATTATATCATAACATTCGCCGCTTTAGTCCAATTATTGGAATAGCAGCTTTCATTATAGCAGGAGTAGATGACAAAGGCTTTTGGCTTTATGATGCCTCGCCAGATGGAGCTGTTCTTGAGTATAAGGATTACACAGCAACAGGAAGTGGTAGTATAGTATCCTATGGCGTTCTTGAAAGCCAATATCGGGCAGACATGACAATCAAGGAAGGCACTAAACTTGCAATGCAGGCAATAAATGCATCAATGCAGCGAGATACCGCAAGTGGAAGTGGCATAGATATTATTACAATAACTAAAGAGGGCATAAAGAAGGTTTATGAAGAAGAGGTTAAGTACGGAGTTACTATAAGATAAGGGAAAGTAAGCAAATAAGCAAACTGAGGGAAAGGAGATATACAGAAATAATAGAAATAAAATCTCCTAAGGTTCTATTCAAACATTTAAACTAATCAATAAGGAAATCTCATAAGAGGTAATAACATAATAAAAAAACACTAACAAAAAATAACATAACAACGAAAAAACATAACGAAGCAGCGTAACAACAAAGAACGTAACACAAAGCAAAGAACAAAACAACATAACAATAGGGGTAAGTGAGTAAGATCTAGCAAATCACAACATAATAAAATTCTAAAATGGATATCTTAAACAACATCTTAAAAGTTTTGCCTGAAGGTGAAATTACTTCTGCAGGTTTTGAAGGAGCAAACATAGTGCTCTATACGGCAAATAAGAATTTCTTTTTAGAAAGCGAGAGCCTTATAAGAGATATTGTTAATAATATTAAGAAAAGAGTCGAGCTGAGAGCAGATCAAAGCATCTTAGAGGCTAAAGATAGAACAGAGGAGTTTATTAGAAAAATCACACCTACAGAAGCAGGCATTGAGCAAGTCTTATTTGATGAGCAAAGAAGTTTGGTTACTATAGAGGCAAAAAAGCCTGGCTTGTCAATTGGAAAGGAAGGAAAAATTCTGAAAGAGATAAAAGAGAAAACCTTTTGGATTCCGGTTGTTAGAAGGAGTCCAATCATAAGAAGTCTCATTATTGAAGGAATAAGAGATGTTCTGTACAAGGAAAGCTCTTACAGAAGAAGATTCCTTGATAAGATTGGGAAAAAGATCTATAAGGAGTGGAGTTCAGAGAAGAAAGACGAATGGATAAGGCTTACTTTCCTTGGCGGAGCAAGACAAGTCGGCAGAAGCTGTTTGTTGCTCACTACTCCAGAAAGCAAAATTCTGATGGATTGCGGTGTAGATGTTGCTGCAAGTGATAAAGATAGATTCCCCTTCTTTGATGTGATGGAATTTGATCTGAAAGAGATAGATGCAATCATATGCAGTCACGCTCATCTTGATCATAGCGGATTAATTCCTTATCTCTACAGAATGGGTTATAGAGGCCCTGTGTATATGACAGAGCCGACAAGAGATATTGCAGCATTGCTAGCTCTTGATTACATCGGTGTAAGTCATAAAAAAGCAGCAGAACCTCTCTACACTTCTCAAGACGTTAAAGAAACAGTTAAACATTCTATTACCCTTGATTTTAACGAGGTTACTGATATAACTTCTGACATACGCATTACATTCTACAATAGTGGCCATTCTCTCGGCAGTTCTATGGTGCACTTGCATATTGGTAATGGTTTGCATAACATGCTTTATTCTGCTGACATAAAATTCGCTCGCAGCAGGCTTTTAGATCCATCAGTAACGCGCTTTACAAGACTTGAAACTTTAATTATAGAAAGCACCTATGGCGGAAAAGAGGATGTTCAACCAAGCAGAAAGGAATGTGAAGATCAACTTATTGAAGTAATAAAGAAAACCTCTCAGCGTAAAGGCAAAGTAATAATCCCCTCTCTTGGAGTTGGCAGAAGTCAAGAGATGATGTTAATTGTGGAACAAGCAGTTAGAGAGGGCAAGATTCCAGAAATTCCAATCTATGTTGATGGTATGGTTTGGGATGTTACAGCTATTCATACTGCTTATCCTGACTATTTAAGTAATACAATAAGAAGCATGATTTTCCGAGATCAAAATCCATTTGCATCTCCTATCTTTAAAAGAGTAGGAAGTGCGCAAGAAAGAAAACAGGTAATTGAAGGTGGGCCTTGCGTGATAATTGCAACTAGCGGAATGTTAGTAGGCGGAGCAAGTGTTGAATATTTCAAAGAACTTGCAGATAGCAAGCGAAACAGTATAGTTTTTGTTAATTACCAAGGAGAGGGTAGTCTTGGAAGAAGAGTTGAGAAAGGAGAAAAAGAAGTGCAAGTTGATAGTGAGATGGTGTCAGTAAAGCTTGAAGTAATAAATCTTGAAGGTTTTTCAGCACACAGTGACAGAAATCAGCTTATCTCATTTGTTAATTCCATAAGCCCGCAGCCAAAGCGCATCATTATTAATCATGGAGAGGCAAGTAAATGCTTAGATTTAGCGAGCACGCTGCATAAGATTTGCAGAGTTGAGACTGTAGCGCCAAGGAACTTGGAGACGATTAGGATAAGATAGAGGCTTGTTGCCATAGTATAATTTTTATATTTTTGTTACTCTATTTTACCATGGCAAGGTATGTTGTTTTTACTGGCGAAAGTCGTGGTAGCCAAACATTTAGGCAATTAACTGGATATTTATATTGTTTAACCGATCAAAGAACTTTAAATGGTAAAATTACGGGTGGAGTAATAAATTCATCTGCAGAGGTACATCTTTATTTTCCTGGTGACGAAGGAATATTAAAAATTATAGACGAAATGTCTCTTTCTCCACCATATCAAATAGCCAGAGCAGAAATCCTTGATGAATCTGTACTTGAGCAGATAATCCCAAATTTAAACGAGAGATTTAAATTAAAGCACAAAATTTATGAAGAACCTTAAAACTCTTTAAGGAAACAATTAATCTATGCCAGCGCATTAATCAACCAAACTAAGCCAAATCCAAGAAGAGTGCCAACTGTTATGAATGGCATTGCCGGATAAAATTTGCCTTTCCTCGCAGTCATTAACAAGAATAGCAGGGCAAGTGTAGAGAAGACCGCAATTATTGTTCCATAGAAAAAGCTGTTGAAGCTTTTCAATACTACTCCTGCAAAAATGAGAGGGAAAGCAACATCTCCACCGCCTAGAATTGCTACATTAACCTTGAATTTTTGCTCTTTTCCTTTTCCCTTTCCTTCAACGCCTTTAAGTTTCTTTAGCTTCTTCAGTTTCTGCAGCTTCTCATAATCTTCCCTTCGCATGTAAGGTAAGAAAAAGCCTGTAAAGATTTTAAGCTCTTGAAGTTGATACTTTGCAAGCTCAATCATATGTTTGCTTTTAAAAACAGCATAAAAGTCGTAGAATGAGAGAAATATAAGAAGCAAGACTGTTACTCCAATGTTCAGGATTGGAACAAACACCGCAGCAAGACCCGGATAAATAAGGAGTTCTGTAAGATTGTGAATTACCAAATCCCTCCTAAATATTTTGTAATAAGTTAGAAGAGCAGAAATTAACAATGCGAGCGCAGCTGGCAGCAGAGTTGAGATTGCAACAGCCATCGTAATTACAACCACGAATGCAAACCATAGCTTAATAATCAGATTTGCATGAATCCTACCTAGAAGCAGAATTATGAATGTTGCAACAATTATCGCAATTATTATCGTTATGAGAGAAACTTGCGGATTAATTTCTGGTGGTTCAAAACCATAAGGGAGCACTTTTGTAACATTCTGTACCACTTCCCTCTCAATGCCAGTTTCATCTGTTACAGTCTTCTTGACCTCCCAGCCTACTGTGTATGTTTTAATAACAGCTAAGCCGATAAGCTGAGTAATTAAGAAGAGTGCAAGAATCATTAAAGTTACCTTCCAGGTATGTTTCATTTTACTTTCCTCAACTCCATCATTAACTCCATCATTAACTCCATCTAATAAAGTTTTTAAAGAGTTTTTAAATATTCTTATGATGAAAGAAAGGAGTGAGAAAAGATGAAAGAGAAGAGAGAGAAGGTAACCCCTTGGGAAGTTGAGGGAGTAATTAATTATGGCAAGCTGATCAAAGAATTTGGACTAAAGCCAATGCCAAAGCTGCCAGAAATTTTCAACAGAAATATTCTATTCAGAAGAGGAATTATCTTTGCTCACAGAGATTTTGAGCGCATCTTAGATGCGAGCAAGAAGAGGAAAAAATTCGTTATGATGACTGGCTTAATGCCCTCTGGGAAATTTCATTTTGGGCATTTGCTCGTAGCTCAACAGATACTCTTTTATCAATCAATTGGTGCAACAGTCTATGTTGCAGTTGCTGACTTAGAAGCATATAATACAAGAATTGCTGACTTGCAGAAATTAAGGAAAATTGCAATTGAAGAGTATTTGATTAATTATATTGCTCTTGGCTTGCAACCAAAAAATTGTGATTTCTACTTTCAAAGTCAGCGCTCAGGCAATGCGAAGAAGGCTAATGCTTACTACAGATTAGCAGCAATGTTCGCGAGGCATGCAACTTTTAATGAATTTAAGGCAGTGTATGGAGCAATAGACCCTGCAAAAATGTCTTCCTCTCTTTTGCAAGCAGCTGACATGTATCATGCACAATTGCCAGAATTTGAAGCTGCACAGCTGCCAACAGTAATTCCTGTAGGCGCAGATCAGGATCCTCATATAAGAATTGCAAGAGATATTGCTAGTAGAATAAAAGCCTTCAACTTCAACTTTCAGCCAATAAGCTCAACTTACAACAAATTCATTCCAGGACTTAAAGGGATTAACACAAAAATGTCTTCTTCAGATCCTCTCTCATACATCGCACTTACAGACACAGAAGAGCAAGTTAAACAGAAGATTGATAAATACGCCTTCAGCGGAGGAAGAGACACAATCAAAGAGCACAGAGAAAAAGGAGGAAATCCCGATATTGATATCTCTTATCAATGGCTTTATTATTCCTTTGAGCCAAATGATAAAAAGCTAAAGAGAATTCATGATGATTATAAAAGTGGAAGCATGCTGACAAGTGAGTTAAAGGCATATCTTATAGGGAAGATAAATTCATTTTTGCGGCAGCATCAAAAGAAACGCGAAGCGGCAAGAAAGCAATTGCATAAGTTTATGTTGAGGGATTAGGTTTAGCTTCATCATTTGTGTATCCAAAAGATTCCACATAGACTGCATACCCAACTGCACCAACACCTGATAATAATGATGCAATAAATCCAGCTAAATTTTTATTCTTCTTAAGTTTTTGGTCAGCCGGAACATTATCCATATACTGATCTTTTATTATAGAAATATCTTTTACAACATTATTAATTAAATTTCTTTGATTTCTAAAAGTTGATTTATTGACTGGCTTCCCATTATACTCTATTAGGTCATCTTGATGAGGTAAAGAGTTGTAGACCTCTTTTAACTTGTCATCTATGCTACCTTTATCGCCTAGCTGTGTTAAAATTCTTTCGATTATAGTCCTCGCTTCTCCACAATCGGATAATCTTTCTGCTGATATTATAACAATAGGACCTTTAGGTGAACCCGCCGCACTTGGCACTTTATGTTCAAGTTGTAATTTCGCGTCGATTAATCTTGAATTTATATCCTCTAATCGCACCGCTTCCACATAACTTGGATATTTTCTTAATTCCGCTTCTGCCTGCGCCATACCTTTAGAGCTGTTATATCCAAAACAAAACGAAGCTAGTAGAACTACT
Source organism: Candidatus Woesearchaeota archaeon (assembly GCA_964362035.1). Taxonomy (GTDB): domain Archaea; phylum Nanobdellota; class Nanobdellia; order Pacearchaeales; family UBA12030; genus CAYICV01. Next base: position 8,461 of record CAYICV010000014.1, read on the forward strand.
CCAGCAAGTCCTAATTTGGTTTTTCTTTTCATCCATATTTAGAAGACCTCTTCTTTATAATATTTTTCAATCCCCAATTCTATAACAACTCACCAATAGTAACAAATCGAAAGATTTATAAAGCATGGCTTTTTCTAAATGGCATGGAAAAGAAAAAACATAGAAAAAGAATTAACTGGAAGAATCTCGCTATGACAGGATTAGCGGGACTTGCACTTTATGGATTAACTACTGCAAGCATGCCTAGAAATATAACTAACAGTCAGAGAGCATATGTTGAGAAGGCTGTTCAGAAATATGACTACGATAGCAGAAGCGAGGAACTTTATAGACTAGGTCAAGACTTAGAAGAGAAGGCTATGGAAATGAAATCAGAAATTACAAAAGAAGATTTCAGCACAGCCTGGAATCCGGTTGGAAAAATGCTCTTACAAGCGTTTACAGCATACACAATTGCAATTGAAGCAAATGATTCTAATTACGCTCAGAAGGCGAAAGAAGCAAGAGATGAAATGTATTTTGATCCGGTTCTTAAGCATACTCTGCATGAAG
>CAYICV010000015.1:0-8971 GCA_964362035.1 Candidatus Woesearchaeota archaeon
AGGTTAAACCTTCTTTCTACATTAAGCATAAAGTACAAGAAAATCTGGATATCTCAAGATTAATTGGCGCAGATGTTAGCAAACCAAAGATTGAGTTTTATTTTCTAAAGAAGGACGAAGAATTTGTAAGCAAATTTTTGAGAAGGAATAAAGTGCAGAAATTTATTGTTTTGCATCCTGGTAAGCGGGGGAAATTTTATGCAGAGTATTCATGGCCTCTTGAGAACTTTGCTGCTGTTGCAAATTTTTTGATTGAAAAGTATAATCTAAGCGTTGTAATAACTGGCAGCAAAGAAGAAGAGAAAATTGCAAAAGAGCTCTTTAAGATGATTAAAAACAAAAGTAAAGCAGTAATCGCAGCAGGCAAGCTTACTCTCAAAGAGTTTGCTGCATTGTTGAAAAAAGCAGAACTTCTTATTAGCATAGATACAGCTGCTGTTCATATTGCCTCTGCATTTAATGTTCCTATAATAGCCTTAAATGTTAAATACCCTAAAATATGGCATCCTTACATGCGAAAAGAAAGATATAAAATTCTAATCTCCCCTTCAGTTAAAGAAGTAATAAATTCTGCTTCGATCTTTTTTAAAAAATAAAATGAAAATCGTCTATCTATGTGAATTTTCAGCAGGCGCAGATGGAGTTTGGCATAGCATTTACAATGCTGCTAAGATACTTGCAAGAAGGCATGAAATTCATGTTTTTTCTTCTGACATAGTCAAAGGGCTTGAAACTAAGGCTAAGAATAAAGAAGTTATTGATGGAATAACAATCCATAGATTTCCTGTTAAATTTCGGTTAGGTGAGAACGCACTCTTTTGGAGCTTCGCAGATAAACTAAGGAAAATAAAACCAGATGTTATACACGCACATGTCTACAGACACCCACATTCAACGATTGCTCCAAAGTTAGCTAAACAGCTTGGAGCGAAATGCTTTCTCACTACACACGCGCCTTTTGTTGAAAGAGAATTGCGAGGTAGAGCCCTGAATTTAGCTGTTGATATGTATGACAAGTTTCTCGGCAAGAGAAATTTAAATTCTTATGATAAAGTTATAGCCATAACAAAATGGGAACAGCCGTTTTTGCTGAGAATAGGTTGCAGAAAAGATAAAATAACTTACATCCCTAATGGAATTCCTGACGAATTTGCAAGAGTTAAATTAAGATTCAAAAAAGCAGGCAAGAAAAAAAAGCTGTTGTTTTTTGGTAGAGTGGCGCCAATAAAAGATGTTGAAACGCTTTTAAGAGCTACTAAGATAGTTTTGGATAAAGGCTATAATATCGAATTAGATGTTGTAGGACCAATAGAGAAGGGCTATGAAAGTAAACTCTTTAATCTTATTAAAGAGCTTAATCTTACTCGTGCAGTTAATTTTCCAGGCCCAGTATATGAGCTAAGAAAGAAGATCAAATTGCTCATAGAAACGGAGCTCTTTATTTTACCAAGCAAAAGAGAGGGTATGCCTCTTGCCTTAATTGAAGCCATGTCTCTTGGATGCTTAATTATAAGCTCAGCAAATGTTGGGGCTAGTGAGATAATTAAGGATGGCAAAAACGGCTTTCTTTTCCCAGTTGGAAATGCTGAAAAGCTAGCAGAGAAGATTATTTATTGCTTAGATAATTATAAAAGGCTAAATAGAGTTAGAGAAGAAGCAGCTAACTATGCGAGAAAGCTGACTTGGAGTAGAATAGCTGAACAGACAGAGCAACTTTATAAAAAGTCTTAAAAATATTTTTCTCCTCTAATTTATGTCTATGTGGGGGTACAGAATGGCCGAAAAAATTTTATTAATCAAACTTGCAGCTCTAGGAGCTGTACTTAGAGCCACTTCTCTTCTGCCTGCAATTAGGGATAAATGGGAAGATGCAAACATCACCTTCTTTACTAAAGAAGAGGCTGAGCCTTTAGTCGAGAATAATTCTCATATTAATAGGGTAATAACTTATGATGCTGGAAGCATTAAAAAACTTGAACAGGAAAAATTTGATTATGTCTTTAACTTAGATGAAGATTATGAAGCTTGTGCTTTAGCAACAAGAATAAAGAAAAGAGAGTTTCACGGATTTTATCTCAAAGATGGCAAAGTTGCAGCAACAGAAACTGCTAGAGAATGGTTTAACATGTCTGCTCTTGGTAAAAAGGCGCCAAAAGTTAAAGGCATGGCATTTAATGATTATTTAAAGAAAAGAAACAAAAAAACTTGGCAGCATTTGATGGCAGAGTTGATTGGAGTAGATGTTGATAAATGTGCTTACTCTTATCAACTTTCAGAGCAACAGAAAACATTTGCCAGCGATTTTGCACGTCGCTACAACATCTCTAAGAATGATTTAGTTATCGGCCTAAATACTGGCGCAGGAGAAAGATGGCCTGCTAAGAATCTTAGTGTGGAAAAAACAGCAAAACTTGCCGAGAAGCTGCACAGAGAGTTAAAGGCTAAGATAATCCTTTTCGGAGGGCCAGAAGAGATAGAGAGAAATAATGAAATAATTGCAAAAGCAAGAGTGCCAATAATTAATACTGGAAGTGGAAATAATCTTTTTGAATTCCCTGCTTTGATAAGCCTCTGCCATATTTTTATTACAAGCGATACACTTGGCATGCATTTTGCAATCACACTTAAGAGAAAAATTGTTGCCTTCTTTGCGCCAACATCTGCAGCTGAGATTGAGCTTTTTGGCTTGGGTGAAAAACTTGCGGCAAAGCATTCTTGTTATTGTTGTTACAAGCCAAATTGCAAGGCAGATTCTGCTTACTCTACAGATGAAATATTTAAAACAGCGGCAAGGCTGTTAGAAGAGAAAGTTACAATTATCATAACTGCATTTAAAGAGCCTAAAGTAGAAGAAGCTATAAAATCAATCTTACATCAAAAAATCTCTTATCCTTACGAGCTTATAATTTCAGCTCCGGATAAAGAAACAGCAGCTATCGCAAAAAAGTATGCTATAAAATACAAAAATGTTAAGCATTTCGCAGACCCGGGAAAAGGTAAGAGTTATGCTCTCAATTTATTATTCAAAAAAGTTAAAGACGAGATCTTAATCCTTACAGATGGGGATGTTCTTCTTGGGGAAAATTCAATTAATGAAATAGCAAAGCAATTTAGAGAGCCTTCAATAGGCTGTGTAACAGGCAGAGTAATATCAGCGAATTCTAAAAATGATAAATATGGTTTTTGGAGTCATCTCTTGGCGGATGCTGGCGCGCATAAAATAAGAAAAGAACTTAGCGAGCAAGACGAGTTCTTGGAATGCAGCGGCTATTTATTCGCATTCCGTAACAATGGAATTATAAAGAAAATTCCATTGGATGTTGCAGAAGACAGCATCATTCCATATTATTTTTGGAAGAAAGGTTATAAAGTGAAGTATGCTGAAGAAGCAATTGTTTATGTTAAGAATCCTGCTTATTTTGAAGATTGGCTCAAGCAAAGAAAGAGAACAGCAAAAGCGCACGAAACGCTAACTAAATATGCTCCAGACTTTCCAAGAATGAAAAGTTTCAGAAATGAAGCATCTCGTATTTTATGGGCATTGCAATATCCTAGAAATTTCCGAGAACTTGCATGGACCCTTCAATTGATATTTGCAAGAGCTTATATGTGGGCAAGTGTTTTTTATGATACTCGTTTTAAAGGTAAGCATTACACAGACGCTTGGGAAAGAGTAGAATCAACAAAGATTTAAAGGCTTTTTTCTTAATTGCAAGAGTATGAAGAAGCATGGAAAATAAAAAGGATTTTAAGTTAAATTGGCAATTAGCAGCCTTAATAACAATTCTTTTAATCGCAGCAGGCATAAGGCTTTACTTCTTTAACGTTTACAAAAATCAGCCAGTATGGTGGGATGAGAGCGAGCATCTTGTTATGGCTAAGCACATTGCCTTTGACTCACCTAAGACAGGTTGGAATGCAAGCAGAGAAATTCTACTTCCTTTAATTTTTGCTGCAGCGCTGAAGATCTTTAACAGCGAAGTCTTCCTGCGCTTTTTGCAAATAGTATTCTCATTTCTTGTAGTTCTCTTTACCTACCTTGTTGGCAAGGAAATTTTTAATAAAAATATAGGTTTGATTGCAGCTTTTTTAATGAGTATCTATCATTTACAGTTATTCTGGAGCATACGCTTTGGCCTCGAAATCTTAGGCCCATTATTTGCGACAGCAGCAATATTTTTCTTTTGGAAAGGCTATGTTAAGAAAGAAAAGGGCTATTACATTATTATTGCAGGCGCTTTAGGAGCGTTAGCCTTAATGACGAGTGCAAAAACAAGCTTAGTAGCCTTGGCATTATTTTTCTCCTTAATCTTTTCAGATAAATTTCAATTTTTAAAGAACAAACAAGTTTGGCTAACAGTTCTTGTAGCAGTAATTTTATTCTCCCCTTATGCATTTTATTATAAAAACACAACAGGCAGCTTTTTACCAAGGGCTGTGACAACAGCAGAAGCAGTAACAGGACAGTTAGAGCAAAAAGTTTGGAGCTGGAGCAATTTTCTGCTTTTCTCCACAGATTTAGTAAATCAACTTACTATTCCGCTCTTCATAGTATTTCTAATTGGTTTAGTGTATGCACTCATCTCCATTGTTCTTGGCTTTGATTTGATGTTTAAGGGTGAGAAGGAAAGCGCCAAATTTTTCTTTATCCTGTTGTGGATGCTATTTCCTTTGTTGACATTCAGCTACTTCCTTGGCATCACTCCAGGAGGCTATCCTGAATCACGTTTCTTGCTTGAGGGCTTTCCAGCAATTTTCATGCTGACTGCAATAGGCTTTGAAAGAATTTATGATTGGATTAAGGGTTATAGAAAAGAGTTTGCAGTATTCGTAATTCTTGCAATTTTATTTGTTTCTGCTTTCTTACATTTGAGAATAGCCTCCGCAACAATTAATGCGAGAGCACCGTCTTTCTTACAAGTGAAAGAAGCTGCCTTTTGGATGAAAGAGAGAAGCAGCAGCGAAGATTGGATAATAACTAATAGTGTGCCGCAAACAACCTACTATGCAGAAAGGCAAGTTTGGGGTGTGCCGGGAGATTGGACAGAGGAGCAGTTTAATTCAGAAGTCAAAAAATTAAGGCCAAAGTTCCTTGTCATCAGCGTTTTTGAATTTTCTCCGCAATGGTATTACGATTGGTCACAGAGACATGAAAATTCTCTTCAGCTAGTGCAGGCTTATACTACTCAGCAGAATGGACAAGAAAGGCCTTTGCTTTTAATTTATCAGTTCATTAATTATGATTTTTGATTGCGGCTATGCGGTTACTTTACTACCTCTAATTCATACTCAATCCCTGCAGCAGGAAACCAAAAGAAAAAGAATCGTTCATAGACAAGAGGCTGAGCATTAATTAAAGGATTAAATATGAAATTTAGAATTTTTGAGCTTGAAAAGCTGATCTTTATCTTTAATATTTTAAATCTTGCACCGCTGCCAAAATCTGTTCTGTAAGGAGCTTTCTTTGCAGGGTTTACTGCGTAATAATCAAAAGTCCTATAACAAAATATTATCTTATGTGATGGATCAGCGGCAGCACTCCAACCTACATAGTATGGTGCATGCACTTTAATTCTCGCATTCGGCTTGCTTATCCTCCAAAGCTCATTAATAACTTTGTTAAAATTATCTAAGTGCTCAAGAATGTGCTCACATATTATTTCTTTAAAGCTATTGTTATGAAAAGGCCAAGGGAATTTGTTTAAGTCATGCACAACATCAACGCCAGGCATCTTAACAATATCGCAATTAATATGACCCTTCCTTATTTTAGCTCCGCAGCCCAGATTCAACTTATCATACTTTATTCTTTTATTTTTTTTGATTTTTTTATTCATTCTTCATTCTAGTTCATTCTAACTCTTTATTCTAGCTCCTTATAGATCTTCAAAATGTTATTAGCACATTTCTCCCAAGTGAAATTCTTTACTCTCTTTAATCCTTTTTTCACGAGAGAATCATATAGCTTTTGTTCTTTGAGCAGCCTATAAATGGCATCGCTTATTTCATCAGTTTTATAAGGATTAACTAATAACCCAGCATCTCCAACAACCTCGGGCAAAGAGGAAGTTTTAGAAGCTATAACAGCAGTGCCGCAAGCAAAAGCCTCTATAACTGGCAATCCGAAACCTTCATAAATAGAAGGAATAAGCAGGATATCAGCAGCATTATAAAATAATACCATCTCTTTTTCAGAAACTTTATAATAATAGTTAACCCCTGGAATCTTTTTCTTCACCTTTCCGATTCTAATTAAGATTAAATCCTTAATTCTCTCTTTTGCCTTGAAATATGCTCTATAAATTCTATCAGTGTTTTTTCTTTCCAAGTCCTCTCCAACGTGCATTAGAATTTTTCCATTAATCGGCAGGCCAAGCTTTTTTCTCGCTCGCTCTTTGCTTATTCTCTTATAGATATTATCTACCCCTAAATAAACTACCCTTATTCTTTCTTCTGGGATTTTCATGAATTTAATTAAATCAGCTTTTGTATTTTTAGAATCAGCTATTATAATCTCGGCATTCTTCATCCCGGAATAGAGGATTCCTCTAAATTTTTTCTCAAGAATGTTCTTTGGGTAGATATAAGGGATAATATCATGGCATGTGATTATACTCTTTTTCCCATTTCTCCCGTTCAATACAAAAGAAATATTCTGATTCGTTGCATGATAAAGGTCATAATCTGGAAGATATCTCTTTATGCGGAGCAAAAATAAAAATTTGTTATCCAAGAAGAAACGGCTTCTTTTAATAATCCCTTTACCTTCTATTCTTAGCTCTTTCTTATCATAATCAAAATATACATGATCAATTTTTAACTTTTTCAGAAGTCTTTTGTGAATCTCATATGCATATTTACCAATAGCCCAGATTTTTGGGACGTTGTTAACTAAAGCAACTTTCATTTTCCTTTCATTTTTCATAAGCTTTTCTATACCCTTTTGTTTTTCTAGTTAAAGTGTAGAGTATCTGCGGCAAACTTCTTATTATTTCTACAATCATTTGCGCATTATTCATCTCTGTCAATTTCTTTTCAGTTCCTCGCTTCAAAATCTGTCTTAGAAAATAGTTAAGATCATAATTTTCCATATGTTTTACTCCAACTGGAATGAAGAGAATGTCATACTTGCTTGCAACCTTCTGTTTTAAATCAAAATCTTCCCCCGCAGGCTTACCAAAACGCTCATCAAAACCCTTAAATTCTTGGAAAATTTTTTTCTTGTAGCTCATGTTGTTAGTGAAGCCAATTGGTACTTCTCTTCTTCCAAGCATTTCACCATTTCCTATCTTATGTAGATATTTATTCTTCAGCATTTCAAGCTTTGCAAAGAGATTGTTTTTTGATGGTTTTAGATAGCCACCAACAGCAACCACTTTAGGGTATTTTTGATAAGCAGCCGTAAAAGCAGAAAGCCAATTTTGAGGAACTTCACAATCCGCGTCTGTAAAAGCCACTATTTCTCCTTTAGCCTCTTTCGCAGCAAGGTTGCGGGCAGCAGCAGGCCCTTTCCTATTCTGCCTTAAAACTTTAGTTCTGAATTTTGTCTTGAGCTTTCGTAGCGTCTCATAAGTCCCATCAGTAGAACCGTCATCTACTACGATAACCTCAAATTTGTTTAAAGGATAATTCTGCTTTCCTAAACTTTTTAGGCAATTCAGCAGCAAATTCTTGCTATTGTAAGTTGCAATTATCACGCTTATTGTAGGTTTCATTTTCCTTAGCCTAAAATGATTAAAGAATAAAGCTTAAATAAATTACTGACAAGTCTCTCCGAAGCTCTTTCCTACCTTTGCCAGGTCAAAGATGTTAATTATGCCATCTCTCACCAAATCTAAGGCAGGGTCAAAACCAGCTTGCCCCTCTTGGCTGCCAAATGCCTTTCCTACCTTTGCCAAGTCAAATATATTAACCTTACAGTCGTTGGTTACGTCTCCGTCAAGGACAGCGACGTTCACCTCTCCATCTGCTGTTGAAATTGCAATTGCTTGGCCAGAATCTATGAGAATAACGTTCTGCAATGCAAGAGAAGAGTTCCCTCCACTTTTTGCTTGAAAAGTTACTTCCACAAGACTGCCCTTTCCGCTTACCCCTCCTACAGGCCCAAGCCTTGTTGCTGCGAATTCAATGAAGCCAGCGCTGTTGTTAACCTTGGAAATAAAGAAAGTGCTCTGTCCATCTTTTTTAAGGAAGTTGCCTTCCTCTAGTGCAACTACCTCCAAGATGTTTGGATTAAAGAATACCTTTCCCTGCGCAGCATAAACAGCTGCTGACGCATTAATGTCAACGTCAGCGGAAATGTTATAGAAAAGCGTGGAGACGCGTTGCGAAAGTGGAGAGATATTAAGTGCCGCTTCAGTTCCAACAACCTCAATCTCCTTAAAGTTGTCTATGAAGACACCCTGTGAGCCTAAGGTATTTCCTCCAGTTTCAAAGATATACCCCTCTATCGCGCTAATGTTAGGCATAGAAGCATTTTCAATTAGTTTAGTATCGTTAATAAAAATATCAAATGTTTGTGAAACAAGGTTTATTTCAAATTTTATTTTATACCATCTGTTCGTTTCGTAACTTGTTAATATAATGTTGTTACCAGAAGAATCTATATAAACAAAGTTTCCTCTAAAGTGGGGTCTAGCCAGATCATTTCCATATCCAACAAAAATTGTTCTTCCAGAAATGCCAAATCTTAAATAATCATCTACGGTTTTATGTAACTCATACCACTCAAAAGCAACAGTTCCGTTGTATGATTTAAATGGAGCCCGTTTGATGTCTGCGCCCAAGCCACCATTGAGATCTAAAAACTTAACAGATTTTCCAGAGTTACCAAAGAACACGGTTTCATTTATGCTGACTACGGTGTTAGAGGCCTGCTCGCCTGTTGCCCAATTAGAAGGATCAGCCCCGGTAACTTCAGTATCAAAGTTATCTTCAAATCTTACAATTTCGATTGCATAAACAGAAATAG
>CAYICV010000016.1:0-8726 GCA_964362035.1 Candidatus Woesearchaeota archaeon
CCAAAATTACTGAGAATCCACCAAATTGGAACATCCAAGTCAGGAAGCAAGCCCGCTATGCCTGCAATAAGCACGTAATGAAGAGGAAACTTCCTTCTGTCTTTAACAATGTAGTCTCTTATAATATCAGCTACAATTATTGCAATAAGCACATGAGTTACAGCGAATGGCATCTTTTATTTTCCTCTTTGTCCTCTTTTGTTTTTGTTTATCTAATCGGCGGAATCCACCCATCACTTTCATACCATTTAGTTGTCTCAGCTATACCTTTTCTAAAATCGGGATATTTAAAAGTGTATCCAAGCTTCTTGAGCTTTGAATTATCATACCAAAAATCTGAACCAAAGTAATCAAGCCAGCCTTTGTCTAACTTTAAATCAATTTCTGCTTTAAGCTTGTATTTCTTAATGACTTCTTTCCAATCCTCCCCTAATCTTCTATTTATTTTATTCAAAACAAAATTTGGCGCAATGGAGGCAAACATTTTTATAAAAAATTCCTCAAGTTTGTTTAACGGAATTCTAGATGAAGGCTGAAGCTTTAATGGCTTCATCAAGCTTAGAACAAACCTCTCCATACTTAGCGGTTTGTCATCAACAATATTATAAGCTTCGCCTATTGCTTGTTTCTTTTTAGATAAAAATAGAGCGGCATTCACAACATCATAAACATTTACAAACGACAATAAGTCGCCTCCTTTTGGAACAGGCAACTTGTTTGTTTTGAGCTTCTCTCTCATCAACAGGAGAAACGCAATAAAAGTCGCATGACCGTATCTGCTTTTTGGCCCATAGACTAATGCTGGCCTTATTATAGTTACAGGCAAGCCATTTTCTTCTCTGTACTTAAGAACAATTTCCTCACTTTCAAGCTTTGTTTTTCCATAAGCGTTATGTGGCTTTTTTGGATGGTCCTCTTTTATCTTCTTGGCTTGTGGCTTTGCATAAACTCCAACGCTGCTCCAATGAACAAAGCTTTTAATGTTGCTGCTTAAAGCAGCTTCACAAAGATTTTTGGCTGTTACAACATTTGTTTTGTAAAGTTTTTCATAAGAAAGCCCGAAATCAAAAGTTCCAACGGAATTGAAGATGATGTCCGTATTATCTTTAAACAGTTTCTTTACGTCATTCTTTTTTGTTAAGTCAGCCTTTATTATTTCTACATTTCTTGAATGGCGTTTGGCGGAAGTCAAAGAAGTAGCCTTAACTCTATACCCTTTTTTCACCAAGAGCTCAACCATATGAGAGCCTATAAATCCTGTGCCTCCAGTAACTAAACAAATTTCTTTTTTCACCTTTTATACTTAACAAAGTCTTTTTTAATTAAAGTTGCTAAATAAATTAGTAAAAGGAAGAAGATCCCTTCTGTGATTACTGCGAGCAGTGGCATGTTTATTAACTCTATAGCTAAGACGTTGTTAAACCACGCTAAACTGCTATTAGAATTATATTCCCAAAAGCTAAGCGCAGTTCCAGAGCTATCAAGCACAAGCCCAAACAAAGCACCAAAAACGAATGAGTAGAGGAAGAAACTCTTTCTGCTTTTCGCCAGTTTAGAAAATCTAAAGACAGCAGAAGAGTAAATGAAATGCAGAGGCATGACCAATGGAGCCCACTTTAGAAAAGGAATTTGATACGGTAGATAGTATGTATATATTTTTGTTATAATAGTAAAGTTATCCGCTAAAAAAAGACCTACCATTCCTATTACTACAAATAACATATAATTTCTTGCATCTTTTTTGAAGTCTTTGAATACAAAAATGAACCACAAGATAATAAAAAATAAAACATAGACAAAATATATGGATAAACTCACTTCTGCCATTTTCCTCTTTCCTTAATTTTTATCCAATTAATTTCTCAACAACCTCAGCAATAAGCTTTCCATCTGCTTTTCTTTTATCTAATAGGGTGCTACAACGCTTATTTCCTTAATCTTTTTGAAATCCTTTACATTTCTTGTTACAAGTTTAGCCTTTGTCGCGAATGCAGTTGCAGCTATTATTGCATCGCTTACAACTTCGATGTTATACACTCTTCTAAAATACCCGGCTATTTTTGCAATTCTATTTTCGACCGAAATTTTTGAGCCCCTGTTTAATACCTCAAAAACACTTGTCCTTTTTTCTAATTTGTTACATTCCTTTCCTGATAGAAGTTCAGCTTCGGTGACAGCTGAAAAAAGAAAAGATGTATTCTTAATTTTTCTAAAGAATTCTGTTGCCTTCGGCCAACCTCTTAAGTAATCTACAAAAATATCTGTGTCAACGACTAGTCTGGTCATAACTTGAGTCTCCTAAGTCTTTTTTTCTCAGCATTTCTTATTCTTCTAACATACTCCACCCCAGTTTCTTTAATTTTCCAGCTACCAAAAGCTTTCTTAAACGCATCTTCATCAAATTTTTTCATTTTGACTTCCCCCTCCTCTGGAATTAGAACTATGGTGTCTCCTATATCGATTTCCAAAACTTCTCTAATATCCTTAGGAATCGTCATTTGATAGTTTCTCGTTACTTTTGTCCTTGACATTTTACTAGGATTCTTATAGTAATTTTTACTATATAAATTTTACTATTTTTTAGGCTACGAAGGCTTCAACAACTTCCGCAATCATCTTTCCATCAGCCTTGCCTCTTAGCTGCTGCATTGCAACCCCCATCAATGCTTTCTGGTTTTCCTTTAACTTTGGTTGCTCCTTAATGATATCTGTGATAACTTTCCTTATATCTTCTTTTGTTAAAGCTTTATACTTGCTTATTGCTTTTTCAGTGCTTTGTCCTTTGCAGATTTCTGCAAGCACCTCTTCAATAGCATCCTTTGTTATCTTTTCTTTGTAGAATGCACTTAACACTTCTGCATAAACCTCTTTTGTCAGCTTTGCAGTTGAGATTTTATGATGAGCAGCAATATTCTTTGTTGTGACTGTTATTGTTTTTGCGATTAAATCAGCGCTGACCTTTGTTTTTAACAGCTCATTGAAAAACTGCAGCAGATTTTCTCTAATGATTTGAGATGCTATCTCCTTATGGATGCCAAGTCTTTCGAGTTCTGAAATTTCTTCTTCGCGCAATTTTGGCAGCTTATCCTTAACTTCTCTAAGTCGCTCTGCTGTTATATGCACAAGAGGCAAATCAGTTTCAGGATACATTCTTGCTTCTCCTGGCAAGGGCCTTAAAAATTCTGTTTCGCCGTTTGGCAAAGCTTTTCTAACTTCTGCTCGCATCTTCCTTTTTTGCTTAAGCAAGCCATACTGCCTATCAACTTCTTTTTCAATAACTTTTGTGATTAAGCTAAGCTCTTGAACTCCTTTAACTTCAACTCTTGCACTCCCCTTTATGCTAAGATTAACATCCTGTCTTATTGTGCCTATGCCACGCTTAACATTGCAGCTCCTTAGAACTTCCCCAATTTTCGCCGCAACTTCTCTTGCTTGCTCAGGGCTTTTGATATCTGGCTTCGTTGCAATCTCAACAAGAGGGATGCCTAATCTATCTAGCCTGTAAACAACATAATCTTTGCCTTGCTCAATTATGCGGGCAGCATCTTCTTCGAGTACAATTGTTGCAATTCCCACTCTCCCATCCTTTGTTTCAATGAAGCCATCCTCTGCAATTAGCAGAGTGCGCTGAAAGCCAGCTGTGTTACTGCCATCAATAACTGTTTTGCGCATTATTTGTGAGATAGGAAGGGGCTTTGCATTCAATAGCAGAGAAATCTGAAGGGCAATGAAGAGAGCATTCTTATTTATTTCATGCGGAGGCTCTTCATCTAGCTCCACGAGGCATGTGCTGTCAGAGTAAGCCTCATAAACAAATTTCCTTTTTCTTGCCTCTTCATAAGCTGCTGCAATATCCACTTTTCCAGTCTCTCCAGCAACTGCATGCAGGAAGCGCTCTACTCTTATATCTGGCTTCTCTTCTCTCAGTTGAGAAGGACAGTTACAGAAAAGCTTTTCTGTGCTAAGCTGCTGATGAACTTCCAAGCCCGCTTTTAAGCCGATTGCTTTGTAATCTAGCATGAGAAGATTAAAAGAAATTATTTTAAATACCTTTTTAGCGATAGCTTTTTAAATTTTTAGTCTCTTTTGAGTGTAGCTAAGGAAAATGGGACTTGAAGATGCAGTTAAGGAGGAGATTAAAGAAAAGGTTGAGAAAGTTTATGTAATATATTTTGATCCTACTCTCTTCTTAGATGTTGCGGACGTTATTGGAGAAAAGGGTATATTAAATTACGAAGGCTGCGAAGAGATTTACCAATCCCACTCTGGAGAGCCAATACTTATCCTTAATTCAAAACAATCAAGGTCCCACGTTCGAAGCCCAGAATATCTTAAGAACCTAATTGTTTCTCCTGGGAAGCCTATAAAAGAATTGGGGGAGAAGGTCGCAGTTAAATTCGGGCCAGTAGTTTCTGAAGAAAGTAGCGGAGGGATGTCTGCTTTAGGAAAATATTTTAGTGTTTTAGTTGACTATTTACCGGTAGAAGGAAAAAAGAAAGTTAATGGATACATAGTTGCCCAAAGGGATAGAGAAGTCATACGTCCTCTTACTGAAATTTTAGGCAGCGATAACATAGAATTTTATGATGCCTTTGGCTATGGGCAAGATTAATACAAGAAATCGCTCTCGCCCAGCTTCTTCCACAAGGGTTATGCGTGTAGACAAAAAATAGAAAGATTTAAATATGTAGTCACCTAATAAATAGTATGTATGTTGAAAAGAGAATAATTAAAAGAAGAACAAAGTACTATCTTGCACATTCATTTAGGGAAGCAGATAAAGTTCACAAAATAAGAAAGTTTTTAGGTGCCAATTTAAATCCTAAGGAATTAAAAGGGAGAATTGAAAGAGCCAAAAAATACATTCTTGAAGAAATTAATCAATATGAAATAATAAAAGATCCCCTCAAAACCCCTTTATCTAAAGAGGAAATTGATTTAATTAAGAAGCTGGGAGAAAAAAAAGGGCTTAGGATATGGCATTTATCAGAGAAACAATGGCAGCTATTTTCTGAATTATTCACTTACAACACAAACGCTATAGAAGGGAGTGAAATCGAAAGAGGAGAAGTTAAGAATATTCTAGAGAGGGATGAATGGCCCAAAAAATCTAGAGAAGACATAGCAGAAGTTTATGGTGTAAATGATGCAATAAAATTTGTTAGAAAAACAAATGACCACCTATCAATAAATTTAATAAAAAAGCTTCATAAAATTGTTTTTAGAAACTCTAAAAATTTCGCAGGAGAGTTTAGAAAGAGAAGGGAAGAGGTTGTAATACGAGATGCTTTAGGTAGAATTGTCCATTATGGAGCACCACAATCAAGAATTCTCTCTTTGCTAAAAGAACTGGTTGAATGGTATAATAAAAATAAGGACAAATATCCTGCACTTATATTAGCTTCAGTTGTGCACAATCAGTTTGAAAATATTCATCCATTTAAAGATGGTAATGGAAGAGTTGGAAGATTATTATTGAACAATATCCTAATTAAACACAATCTACCGCCTATTAATATAGATTTTAAAAATAGAAAAGAATATTATTTGGCGTTGCAAGAATATGAAAAGAACCATAATTTAAGGCCGACAATTGATTTACTGTTAAAGGAATATAAAGCCTTAAAGAAAAAACTTGGGTGACTACAAAATTAGCATTTGTAGACACTCAATACAAGAAATCGCTCTCGCTGAGCTTTCTGTTAATCTCTCCAGCAATGTTTGTTAGCATTAAATGCTTAACTTCCTTTGCATTTTGAGTATGCCCGAGAATCCAGCCGAGCTTGACATAAGCAACTTCAGGCAGCATATCCTCTGTGTGAATTACTCCGAGTTCTGCAAGCTTTCTGCCAGGAGCGTAAACAAGCGGCTGTAATCTGCCGAAAAGTGTCTGCGCAGAAATTGCCACTACAACTTCTTGCTCAATTGCACGCTTAATCGCAGGAAGCCAATTTTTGCTGCTTTCTTCTGTTGCAACATGACCCAAGCCAGTGCCTTCTATGACTACGCCTTTGTACTTTTTGTCGACGAGGAAATTAAGTATCTCTGGCGAGGCTCCTGGATAATACTTGATGAGTGCAACCTTTTCCTCAAAAGCAGTGTCCTCATTCACTTGCTTGCTTTTGTCTTTCTTTTTGTACTCTTTGTTTAGAATTTCGAGCTTCCCATCTGCGTAGACCTTTGCGAGTGGCGGTTCATTTATTGCCTTAAATGTATCTCTTCTGCTCGTGTGCATCTTTCTCACTTTTGTTCCCCTAATTGCATGGCAGTAGTTGTCTGAAGAAGTTGCATGGCCGACAAGCATGACCTCTGCAATCTCACTGAGCGCTGCACGGCCTGCGCAAAGCAGGTTAAGCACTGCATCGCTGCTTCCTCTGTCTATGGAGCGTTGAGAGTATGTTAGGCAGAGCGGCTTGTTCAAGTCTCGTAGCATGAATGAAAGAGCCGCTGATGTAAAATGAAGAGTATCAGTGCCATGCGTTATAATGAGGCCTTCATTCTCTTTTTCATTAAGCAACTTTGAAGCTATGCCTGCTATCTTCTGCCAGTGTTGAGCAGACATATTTTCGCTAGCAATCATGAATGGCCTTTCAATTTTCCTTATATTTACTACCTCCAGCAATTTCGGTGAAAGTGCGAAAAGTTGCTCAGGCCTCATCAACCACTTAACTCCTCCTGTCTCATAATCTAATCTACTACTTATTGTTCCCCCTGTTATTACAAAAGAAATGCTAGGTAGTTTTGGATTCTGCTTGAGCTTGAATTCAGCAGTTTCCTCTTTTCTTGTCTTGATTTTTTTCATCTCAACATCCTCTTTTCTAAAGCCAATGTTATAACCAGAATCAAGCTTAATTAAAATTGTTTTCTCCTCATAACTTGGCAGCAAAATGCCTCTTACTGTTTTGCCTTTAACTTTTAATTCAACATAATCACCAAAATTAATTTTCTCTGCCATTGCATAAAGAAAAAGCTAGGGCTTTTTAATTTTTTGTAATGAAGGAATAAGAAAAATTGTAAAGGGTTTTAGAAAATTCGTAGAAGAATTAAGAAAATATTCAGAAAATTCATCAAGAATCCATCAAAAATTCATCATTATACTGGAACATATATATTCGAATATATATGTTACTTTGCAATAATATTTATAAAAAAATCAGAAGTAGTATCTTTATTATTTAATCGGGCAATATAGGGCAAATTCAACTTCGGGCAAAGTTGAATTTTGATTTTGTATGTTGTATCTATTTATTAATGTATTCGGGCTTTTTCTATGTTATATATAATAAAGTACCCATATATAAAGATTGTGGTGATGAAGTATATAAATTGAAAGGAGGTTAAAAAACAAAAAGAACTAAAATGCCAGAAAGATACGACATGGCTGAATTAAGAGCAGGAAAGGCTAATATCAAAGTTGTTGGAGTAGGCGGAATGGGGAACAATAATGTTACTCAACTCTTTGAGATGGGCATAACAGGAGCAGATATTGTAGCAATGAATTCTGATGCACAGCACTTGGAGATAAGCAAAGCAGATCAGAAAGTTCTTATCGGCAAGGAGCTGACAAGAGGTTTAGGCTGCGGAGGCTATCCAAGCAGAGGCAGAGAATGTGCAAAGGAAAGCATAGGAGAAGTTAAGAAAGTACTTGGCGCTGCAGACATGACTTTTGTTGTTGCAGGTCTTGGCGGAGGTACAGGAACAGGAGCAGCTCCTGTAATTGCACAAGTAGCAAAGGAAACTGGAAGCATAGTTATCGGCACAACAACAATGCCTTTTGATATTGAAAGGGCACGCATTGATAAGGCAGAGTTTGGATTGCAGGAGCTAAGGCAAGTTTGTGATACTGTCATAGTTATTGATAATAACAGACTAGTACAGATCGCAGGACAATTGCCAATAAAACAGGCTTTTGCTGTTGCCAATGACTTAATTGCCACTATGATCAAGGGCATAGTTGAGACAATAACTATTCCATCTCTTGTGAACTTGGACTACGCAGATGTATCAGCTATAATGAGGAATGGAGATGTTGCAGTTATAGGCATTGGAGAAAGTGATACAGCTAACAGAGTAGAAGAATCTGTTAGGCAAGCATTAACTCATCCACTACTTGATGTAGACTATGAAGGCGCAACTGGAGCGCTTATACATGTCTCAGGTGGCAGCGACTTGAAACTGGAAGAGCTTAACAGAATTGGTCAGCTAGTAGCAGAACATCTTAGCCCAGAAGCAAATGTTATCTGGGGAGCAAGAATTGACGAGAACAAGAGAGGAAAGGTGCAAGTTATAACAATCATAACAGGAGTTAAGAGCCCATATATACTTGGAAAGCAGTCTGAAGGACAAGAAGTTGCAAGAAGATACTCTGACCTTGGAATAGAGATACTAAAATAAATTTTTATAGTCCCCCCTTAGCCTGGCTAGCCCTCAGCTGTTTCTTTGTCGAGGGCTAGTCCCCTTTTTTTCAAAGGGGAGCGCGGGCACGAATCGCGGCAAGCGGCTGAGGATTCTTTTTCTTTTGTTTTTTTGAGGTTGAAATTATTGTTTCGAAATATTTGTATATCTCTTATTGCTGTAATATAGCACTATCTTCCCTATTTCAGCAGCGATGTTGAGCAATAGGAATTATTTTATAAAACTAGAATAATTCTACTTCTCAAACCTATCTCCTTTAGTTCCCCAGAAATAAGAAATAAGAGGAAAATTTATAAAGTTGCACACCCTAA
>CAYICV010000017.1:0-8632 GCA_964362035.1 Candidatus Woesearchaeota archaeon
ATTTTCAGCCGCTGATCGTTGAACTTGTTGCAGTTAATGATGATGGTCATACTCTTGCTGTTTTCAAGCAGAAAGGCTTTTTTGGAGCAATCGCAAAATCAAATTTTACTACTCTTCGTTACAGAGAGTCTGTTTACAAATCTTTGCGCGAGTTAGTCATGAGTTATTTTGATTTCTATTTTGATATATATGGAAAGAAGACGCTGAGAAAATATTCTGCTCCCATAAATCTTGCAAGCTTAGGCAATGAATGGCTCATTAATCCGAAAAAGATATGGTTGATAAGGTAAGCACTTGACAATGGGAAATATTATCCTATCCTAACTCCTGAAATGGCAAGACAGCTGAGTAGAGTTGATAAAAAGTTGCTGAAGGCAGGCCTTTTAGGCGCTAATTGGAAAGGACTTTACAGACCAAAAAGGTCGGGAAGATTAATTAATTCTTAAGTTAAAAAATCGGCGTCATTCATTTCTTTATGCATCGGAATAATCAAAAAACCAATCACTCCTTAGCATAAGTTGCTCCGCCAGAGAAATCAATCAGAACAACGGGCTCATCTCCCACAACCCAAGCATCGTGACCAGGTGGAATATTGCCAACTTGACCTGTGCTAAATGTAGCTTCTGTGCCGTCAAGCATTACAACTTTCATTTCTCCTGAAACTATGTATATCAAATGATGTACTTCACAATTCTCAGTGCCAACTTTTGGTTTTACGTCTTCTGACCACTTCCAGCCCGGCTCAAAAGTCTGCCTAGCTACAGTGAAATTTCCCATCTTAACAACATCAACCTTTGTTCTTTCTGATGGTCTTCGAGTTTCATCAGGCTTACTAAAACTTCTTTTATGTAACATTTGTTCACCCCTTCTTTGGTTGAGAGGTACATGACATTTATATATTTTTCCTATTTTGCACTTAACAAACCAAAAAGAAAAATATAAAAGTTATGCAAACAGTTTCTGCTCATGCTAAGACAGGGATTAATTGACCTATATGCAGAAAAGGAGAGGGAAATTGCAGAGAGGATTAGGGAGTTCGCTCAGCTTAGAGGAGCAAGCGAGGAAAGAATTTTCTATGAATTATGTTTCTGCATCATGGCTGCTCAAACAAGTGGCTTGAAAAGCTGGAAAGTTGCTGAGCTGCTGCGAGCAAACGACTTCTTTAACAATGGCTCTAATCCAGCACCATTCTTAAGGCAGGGGTATATAAGATTTCACAACACAAAGGTTAAGCAGCTGCTTGAAGCAAGAGAAAAATTTGCTGAAGTGAGCAGAAAATTAAAAGAAATTAAAGATGTCAAAGAGCTGCGAGAATGGCTTATCCAAAATGTTAAAGGCTTAGGCATGAAAGAGGCTTCTCACTTTCTTCGTAACATTGGAAGAGCTGAGAATCTGGCAATCCTCGATAGGCATATTTTAAAGAATATGAAGAAATATTGGATAGTTGAAACTCTTCCAAAAACACTGACAAAAAAACGCTATTTGGAATTAGAAGAGAAATTTATCGAAATGGCGCAAAGACTGAAAATGAAGCCCGCTGAGCTTGATTTGCTTCTTTGGGCAAAAGAAACAGGAGTTGTTTTTAAGTAAATTATATAAATGGTGTTAGCCAATCGTCATCATGAAGCAAGAACTTGTTACAATTAAAAAGGAAGTATATGAAAGGCTGAAGAAAAAGGCCGAGATAGCCGATGATATACTATTACAGCTAGAGCTTAGCCTCAAAGATGCCGAAGAAGGAAGAATTAAGAGAGTTGCTTAAACTGTTTTGTATCGATCTTAGAACAGAAAGATATTTAAATACTTAGCTAATTATTTAAGTATGTTTAACCTTAACGAAACTAAATGGAAGATAATTAAAGAGCTTGCAAAAGGTGATAAAACACCTACCCAATTATCTAAAAAGTTAAGTATTTCTCTACCTTCTGTCCATAGAGAGCTAACCGACCTAACAAGAGAAGGACTTGTTGAAAGATATGGTAAGATCAAAGGAAAAACCAGGCCTTTTCTTGCATACTCTCTAAAAGAGTTTATCTATTTTATCAAAGCTTTTGATGGCGAGGTAGAAGGGAAATTCTTACTTATTGACGAAAATTTAAAACTTCATCTGAGAATTTGGTCTATTCCGCAACAAGAATTTCATTATTTTGTAGATAGATATTTGGCGGGTATGATACTTTCGGCTGATTTTTCTTTAAAGGAGGATATAGAATCTATAGCAATTTTTGGTTCGGTAGCAAGAGGAGACGCTAAACGGGGATCGGATATAGATGTTTTGATTCTCGCTAAAAATAGTGTTGAAATTATGGAAGAGGAATTAAGTGCAGTAGTTGTAGGTGAAAGACCAGGAAAGGTGTTTATGGCTAAGATTTTTACTCCAAAAGATTTCGAAGCTTCCTTAAGAAAGGGGAGTAAATTTGCGAAAGAAGTTCTTAAAGATCTTACTATAATATACGATCCAAATAATTTTCTGCAAAAATTGAAAAATGAATTTGCAAGACACGCAAGCTAAAAAGTATATAGAAGAAGCTAACTTAACTTTAGATTCTGCTAGAGCTATTTTTAATGAGGCAAAGAGAGGGAAACCATTGTGGGCGCAAGTAGTAAAGTTATGTTACGATTCTATGGAGCAAGCGATTTCAGCGGCAATTGCTAAGAGGGGGGAATTAATACCAAAAGAACATCCAGAAAAAGTTACTAAGTTTATTGCCTTGTATGGTGAGCAAAGAATTTCTAAACTAATCCTTCGTTGGCTGGGAAAGAGAGGAAGGGCGCAATACGTTGATATTAGAGGGGGGAGGATAGTTGTGCCGCATGAATTATTTAATGAAGAGGATGCTAAGTTAGCCTTGGAAGATGCCACTGAGATTATAAGTGATATTAAAAATTTGATTAGTAAATAGAAAATGTGCAAACAATGCAAAAGCAAGCCAGTGTATAAGCTGAACAATGGCAAGCAGCTCTGCAGCAAATGCTTTACTCGCTATTATGAGAAGAAAGTTTTTCGCACAATAAGGCAATACAACTTGATTCAGAAAGGCGATAGAATTGCGGTTGCTGCCTCTGGTGGCAAAGATTCAACAACGCTGCTTTATCTGCTTAACCGTTTCTCTAAGGACAGAAGATTCTGCACTGTTGAAGCAATTGCAATAGACGAAGGCATTCATGGCTATCGCAATAAAACACTTGAGGATCTTCGCAGATTCTGTAAGAAGGAGAAAATTAAGCTGCACATCTTTTCATACAAAGAGGAATTTGGCTTCTCTCTTGATGAGGCTCTGAAGAAAATGCAAGATAAGGGTATTAAACTCACATCATGCCATGTTTGCGGCATTTTACGCAGATATCTACTTAACAAAAAGAGTCGCGAAATGAAGTTCAACAAACTTGCAACTGCTCATAACTTAGATGATGAGGCGCAAACTATTTTAATGAATCAATTTAAAGGAAATGTTGCGCTTTCTGCTAAGTTGGGGCCTAAAACCGGTGTGCTTGAAGACAGCAACTTTGCGCAAAGAATTAAGCCTCTTTACTTTCACACTGAAAAAGAGAACATGACTTATGCTTTTACACACAAAATTGTTCCTGGCTTTGTGGAATGCCCACATCAAGCTTCTTATAGATTTATGATAAGAGATTTCCTTAATAAGTTTGAGGCGCAGAATCCAGGAATTAAGCAAGCGATTGTGCAGAGCTTTCTTGATACGCTGCCAATCCTGAAGGAGAAGTATGGGAGAGCTGCAAGTGAGAGTGGAAATGGCAATGCTCTGCAAAGTTGTAGCAGATGTGGAGAACCAAGTAGCAAGGATGTTTGTAAGGCATGTGAAGTTGTGGAGATGCTTAAGAATTAACTTTTTCTTCCCACTTAGTTAAATTTATAAAATTCCAAAAAGTACTCAGGAAATGAAAGTCTTATTTTTGCATGCAAATAAGATAAGATTTAAGCCAACAAAGAAGGCACTGAAAGATGCTGAGGAAGTTGCGCTGAAGGAAACTGAGGTTAAAGATTGTTTAGTTTGCTTGACATCTGTTGAAAAGTTGGATGAGAGTAATCCAGAATTGGCTGCAAAAAAACTTTTTGAGAATATAAAAGATGTTGCAAAGCAAGTTAAGGCTAAGACTGTAGTGCTGTATCCTTATGCTCATCTTTCTTCGCAGCTTGCATCCCCACAGAAAGCGCTGAAAGTTCTTCAAGAAGCAAGGAAGCTAATCAGCAAAAGCTTCTATCTTGTTTCAGCTCCTTTTGGATGGTATAAAGAATTCAGCGTTGATGTTAAAGGCCATCCCCTTGCTGAGTTAAGCAGAGAGATTTCTTTGACTGCAAAGGCAGAGGCAGAATATGAAAGTGGAAAGCCGGCTGCTATTACACAGCACGCAAGAGAAATGAAACTTGCAAGACTTGGAAAGCAGGCAGCAATTGAGAAAGAGAAGCTCAGTGAGAATGATCATCGCATTCTTGGCCCAAAGCTCGGCCTCTTCAGTTTTCATGAAGTTGCTCCTGGCATGGTTTTCTTTCATCCTAAAGGAATAATTGTGCGCAACTTGCTTCTTGATTTTTGGAGAGAAGAGCATGGAAAAGCTGGCTATCAAGAAATTTCAACTCCTCAGTTGCTGCATAAAAATGTTTGGGAAATTTCAGGGCATGCAGAGCATTATGCAGATTTTATGTTTTATACAAAAATTGAGGATAGAGATTTTGCAATTAAGCCAATGAATTGCCCAGGAGCAATAATTACTTTTAAATCTGAGATGCGCAGTTACAAAGATCTTCCATTACGCTTAGCAGAAATTGGAGTTGTCAGCAGAAATGAGTTATCTGGAGTTCTTGCTGGTTTATTCCGCATGAGAGTTTTCACGCAAGATGATGCTCACATTTTTGTTGTGCCTGAGCAGATTGAGAATGAGATAATTAAAGTCATTGACATAATTGATTATTTCTATAAAGTTTTTGACTTTTCTTATCATGTTGAGCTTTCAACTCGACCAAAAAAATTCCTTGGAAGCAAGCAGATTTGGGATAATTCTGAGATAGCATTGAAAAAAGCATTGGAAAAGAGGAAAATTAAATTCAAAGTAAATCCTGGAGAAGGCGCTTTTTATGGCCCTAAGATTGATTTCCACATTAAAGATTCCCTTGGAAGAACATGGCAGCTTGCCACTGTACAAGTTGATTTCCAAATGCCTGAAAGATTTGATGTTAGCTACATTGACAAAGCAGGGAAACAGCAAAGACCTGTTATCATTCATCGCGTTGTTTATGGAAGTATTGAGCGTTTCATGGGCATACTTGTTGAGCATTATCAAGGAAAATTTCCTCTTTGGCTTGCTCCAACTCAAGTGCGTGTTATTTCTTTCACAGATAGAAATGTAAATTATGCAAAGAAAATAGAGGATGAGTTAAGAAATGCTGGCTTAAGAATTGATTCTGATCACGCTGCAGAGACTGTTGAGTATAAAGTTAGAGAAGCGCAAGTGCAAAGAATTCCTTATGTTATTGTTGTAGGCGATAAAGAAGAGAAAGGTAAGACAGTAGCAGTGAGAAAGTGGGGCAAAGATGAGAAGGCTAAGTTTGGAGTGAAGCTTGAGGCATTTGTTAAGCAATTAAGGGAGGAAATTGAGAAGAAGAGATAATTTTAAAAAGGTTTTTGTTATTTTATTATTAAGATGGTACACGAAACTGCAGTAGAAAACTGGAACTCTGGTGAAGTAGACTACAATGGAAAGAGGGTGTTATACAAATTTAGAAGTGGGGGAAGGGAGATTCGTGTTTATGGTTATATAAATACAGAAAGATCTTCCGAAAATCTGGTGGTTTTCGAACCTATCGAAGATAAGAATATAGATGAGGTAAAGAAACTTGTCCAAGAAGAGGTTGATAAAAGAGCAATCAAAGAATTAAGTTTTCCGCCTCAAAAGTCATTAGAACAAAAAGCTGAACAAGCAGAAGCTGTTCCAAGACGCGGGGGTAATCTCATGGGTGAATTTCTTTAAACGTCTTCTGCAACAGCAAAGCATCTCCTTCTATGTTTGGGCTTTCGCTGATGACAATTCCCTTAATCTTGAAGTCGCGCCATGCTTTGCATAATTCTCTGAAATTTATATCAGAATCTTGCAAATTAAGATGATGTTTCTCTCCCTTTTCGCCATATGCGATTCCACTAACATGAATGTGCATATTTTGTAAGGCTTCTTTACCAAGCGCTTTCTCAACCTCTGCCAAGATCGAAGAAAATTCTTCATAGCTGTTGAACTTTCCATTCGTGCGAGCGTGCAAGTGCGAAAAGTCAATGCATGGCATAACATACTCTAGCTCTTGACTAAGCTTCAAAAGCTCTTGCAAGCTTCCAAACTGAGAAACTCTGCCTGTTGTTTCAGGACGCAGCCAGATCTTTAGACCTTCATCTTCCAGCTTTTTTAGAATGTGCCTAACATGCTCTTTCACAGATGCAAAAACTTTCTCTGGCTTTTCTTGCATGTAATAAGCAGCATGAAATGTAACACTGTAAGCGCCGCATAGCGCCGCAATCTTTGCTGAGTTGTAAATGTAACCAATACTCGCATAGAGCTTTTTCTTCTCTTGTGTGCTTAAATTAATAAAATAAGGAGCATGGCATGTTAGCAGAGTTCCTTCTTGCTTCGCAATCTTTGCTATTTGCGGCGCTTCATCTTTCTTAATATAAACTTGCCTAACAAACTCTAATTCAAGCGCATCTAAGCCAAGTTTTCTGACTTGCTTAATGCCTTCTTCTGTTCTTTCAGCCTTTGCAGAGAGAGGAATGCCTGCTGTGCCGAAACTAAGTCTTGAGAGTTTTAGCAGCTTCATAAACATTTTAAACTCAGCAGATTAAAAAAGGTAATGGTTAGCAAAGTAAGAAGGTTGATTTATTACATTAATTATCGGTAGCTTTAACTGTTATCATATAGATATAGAAATTTTATTAGACGTTCTCTTAGAGTTTGGTTACTTTTATTTGTGTGCTTCCTATATTATTATTTTTGTCCAAAGCAGTAGCATTTATGATATGGACTCCTGGATAAACCTGGCTCATCATCAATTTATATGAGCAAGAAGTCTTGCCAAGACAGGTTTGTTTATAGAAACCGTCTATAAGAATGTCTATTCTGCTTATTCCGCTCGCGTCACTTGCTGTTGCTGTAACTTTAACAGAGCCAGTTTTTGGAAGAATAGAACCATCTGATGGGTTAGTTATTGTAACAATTGGGGGAGTTGTGTCTACTCCAACTCCGCCGCCATCTCCTCCGCTGCCGCCTTTAGCTAGTTCTATATGCACAATAGCATTAGTTGATGAAACATTTAATGTTGTAACTTTAATATTCTTAATTGAATCATAGAAAGTATCGCCAAGAGGCAAAGCAGCATCGTTGAAGTCTACTGTGGCAGGAGTACTATCAATAAGCAAAGAATTCGCTACAGTAGTATAAACTGGCGCTATTCTTATAGAGACCCCATTCATTACAGGCGCAGTCGAAGTATAATAAGCATCAAAACCATATGGCTGCCTATATTCAAGATAATAGTAATTAGTTGTGTCTCTGAGAATTCTTAAAGCTTGAACTCCATTAGACTGTGTTTCAATTGGATAGACAGAATAATCGCCAGTTGAGCTAACATCTTTTGTATTAACCGAATTAAACCAATTTAATTGTCCTTTGTGATAATTATTCATGTGATTTACTCTATATCCCATAATATCAAATAAATCTCCATATTCGTCTCTTACACAGTTATCGCTGATAGATACTCTATTTCCAAATTTATCAGTACAGCTATAGCTGCTTGCGTGCATTGCTCCAAGATTATGACCTAGCTCATGACTAATAATCTTCATATCCCCACGAGGAGAACTACCTATGTTATTAATCCATGAGTATTTTCCGCCAAGTATAGAAGCTCCGCTCCATCCACACGGGGCGCTTGGAAAAGCGTAAATTACATAATCATAATTGCTATTATTGAATCCATTTGCTGCGGCTAATGCATTTGCATCATTGCCCCACTTTGTGTAGTCGCAAGGCGTATTATTATATGGAAGGGTATACCAGCCAAAAACATCACCATTAACATTAATCGGTCCTGTTAAGCTAAGTTTTGAGAAAGAGTTTTCTTTATAAAATGCATTAACAGAATCGTTGTCAGTAAAAACAACTCCTTTAACATATGAGGGAGTTGTAACCTCATAATAATATTGCAAAATTTTAGTATTCGTGTGATTGAACATAATTACTGCAACCTTCTTCACTGTATGGCCTGGCAGAACTGCAGAAATAACCTGGAAACTATCTTCTGATTTAGGTATGGCTATTTTATTATCTAGTTTAAATCCACGCACACGCACTTCAGAACCAGTTAAGAGCTTTGGGCCTTCTCCCACAAAATAAAGTGGAAATTTTTTGTTATCTTTTGTATTAAGGAAATAGTAGAACCTCGAAATACCTTTAGCGAAGTCATCGGAATGAAGAACATCTAAGTTCCCATCAACTGTAATTTCTTCTTCAAGATATTGCTGAACTTCTTGAGGCAGAGCTTCGCGAACATCTGATGAAAGTGAATTAAGAATAAAAACATCAGTATTATTTTCTATTGCGCCTAATAAAAATTCTTTTCTTGATG
>CAYICV010000018.1:0-8618 GCA_964362035.1 Candidatus Woesearchaeota archaeon
GCATTATCAAAAGGCATTAAAACAATCATCTCGGAAGACCCAGATTTTGATAAGATCCTCGGATTGAAGAGGAAAAGGTTGAAATAGCTTCTCCTCTCACTTTTGCATCTTTGAGGATTATCTTCTAGGCACAGTCTCATAAATTGCTTGGACAACTGCATCAACAGTTATCGCTTTCATGCAGGCATGCTCTTTCTCGCTTCCTGGCTCATAAATGCATCTATTTGCGTAGAATTTTAATTCTGCCATTTTTTGCTTAGTCCTAACTTAAGCGTAGAAAAGATTAAAAAGTTTTTCTATTTTATAAAGAGAATCTCTAATCAAGATGCGAAACACAATAATTGTTAATCAGGCTCCTCATGGAATAGGGCCAATTTTGAGAGCTGCTGAAATGGCTTATGATTTATACCATCTACTTAGAGCGGCAAATCCAGAGCAAGATTTTGATATCCTTTTAACAGAGCCGGAAAAGCCATTTGTTGAAAATATTCTGAAGAATGAAACTTTCACAGATATCCCAGAGAGGGTATGGTTATCTCCAGTTTACGGCGAGTTGGTTAATCACTTTGATTACAGTAGTGATGATTATGTTGATAGATTAGAGAACATTGCCGCTAACAGAGCTAATTTAGAGTTGAGGTTGATTTCCGAGTTAGAGAAAGGAGTTGAAGCTTATAATCTAGTGAATGAAAATTGTAAGAGAATAAAAGCAGAAGATATTTTATGTGAAGTAAGTCATAATCCAATTGTTAGCACTTCTAAAAGCAGGCATCCAATGTTTTACACAACAATTGGCTTACTAAGTGAGATTCTTGCTTATGCTTTTGAAGTTAATCCTCGCTACACAAAGACAGAATTACAACATACTATTCAAGCTTGCATTGAAGAGGCCAAAACTCTTGAAGACTCACAGACTTTACTAATGATTCCAGAGCCCTCTGCACTAAGTTACAGAGGGAAGCCAAAGGGTGATAAAGCTATAGAAATTCCTCCTTTTATTAAGCCGCCAAGTGGGAGCAGAGAAGAACTGCAAGAAGGAGTTTATTTAAATATCTCTGGAATAGAAGCTGTGCAAGAAAGAATTGCATCTTTAGCCAAACCTTTCCTTGATGTAGGATATGCAGTTTATTATTCTCCAAACTATGAGAAAGGAATTACTGGGGGGATTCCTAAAGCTCCCGTTGAGAAAGGCATCAGCATTTTCTCAAATCCTGCAATAATCGCAGCAGTTGGAAGAATGGGTTGGAGCAGCGTTTGGGAGCCAAACATGAATGGAAGTCCTTTCATAACTTATGAGTACGATGAGAAAGAAGACCCTGAAATGCATCATAATGTTAAGACTCTTGAAACACTTAGCTTAGGAATTGTTTTTAGAGAAGGAAAGAATTCTAAAGAAGTAATGAATGAGGCGCTTGCATTGAGGCCACAGATAAATGATTACTACGCCTCATTAAAAAGAAAGTATGGTACACTTAATGGAATAAATTATGCAGCCAGAAAATCCTTTGAAATTTTAAGCGCTAGCTAACTTCTCAACTTTTTCTAAAAAAGCTGCATCTTCATTAATCTTTCTGGCCAATTTTTTATTTTTAACAACAGTAATCTTGTCCTCAGGCAATTCAAGAATTTCCAAGCCATCTGCAAAAGATTTAACTTTATCTTCTAATTCGCTTCTAATTCCTTTTTCTAAAATAAATAGTGCATTCTTGCCATAATTTACCCACCTTTCACCATCATATATCTGAAGTGGATAATCTCTAACAATACCATCATCAACAACATTATTCCCAATTTCCCTTACCCCATCGATAACTTTAGCTATCTCTTCATCGCTTAAGCTGTATGGAGCAAATAAGATTGTATAATTCTCAGCTTCCATTTTTAAGTTCCTTGCTCTTCCCTTATTCCTCTCTAATCCTCGCCAAGCCAATCACTTTATCGTTCTCTGCAAGCTTTATGATGCGCACTCCTCTTGTTACTCTTCCTGCTTGTCTGATGTTTGCTACAGCTGTTCTTATAACCATGCCCTTAGCTGTTATGACAATTACACCCTCTTCTTTCTTAACAGTTATTAAGCCTGCTACATTTCCTATTTTCTCCCCAACTTTTATATTTGTTATGCCTTTTCCAGCTCTTGCAGTTTTTCTGTATTTACTGATTTCTGAACGCTTGCCAAAGCCTTTTTCAGTTATTGTGAGAACTGCAAGCTTTTCAAGCTCTTCCTTTGCTGCTGGCAGAACTTCTGCGCCAACAACAAAATCATCTTTTCTAAGCTTGATTGCTCTTACTCCATAAGCCGCTCTTCCAACATTTCGCAGATCTTTGCTGCCGAAGCGAATTGCAATTCCCTTAGCAGTGCCAATAACAATCTCGTCTCCATCAGTTGTTAGCCTTGCAGTAACTAATTCATCATTCTCTGGAAGGGTGATTGCAACAATACCACTGCTTCTTACTTTCTCAAATTCCTTAAGTGACATTTTCTTTATAATTCCATTCTTTGTTATCAGAATTAGATTGCCATCAAAGTTCCTCACAGGAATTGTTGTTTCAATGCTCTCACCTTTTAGGTTAAGCAGATTGATTATTGCCTTTCCTTTTGCATATCTCTCTGCTGCTGGGACTTGATATGCTTGAAGAGAGAAAGCTCTGCCTTTATTCGTTAAAAACAGAAGATAGTCATGAGTGCTGCATGTGAAAGTGTCTTGCACAAAATCCCCGCTTGTAAGCTCAGTGCCTGTAATACCTTTTCCACCTCTCTGCTGTTCCTTATAAACCTGAAGTGGCATTCTCTTAATGTAGCCCTTTGCTGTCAGGGTTATGATGGCTTGCTCCTTTGCAATTAAATCCTTCTCAGTAAAGGTTGGCAACTTATCAGCAATTTTTGTTTTTCGTTCATCTCCATATTTTCTCTTAAGCTCGAGAAGCTCTTTCCTAACAACTTCCAAAATTGCTTGCTCGCTTGCGAGAATTCTACGCAGTTCCTTAATTAATTCACCAAGCTCTTTTTCTTCATCCTTAAGTTTATTATGCTCAAGTGTAGTGAGCCTAGAGAGCTTCATGTCAAGGATTGCTTCTGCCTGCTTCTGCGAAAGTTTGAATTTAGCTATGAGTTCTGAAGAAGCTTCGCTAACATTCTTGCTCTTCTTGATTAAATCAATAACAGTATCAATGCTTTTAAGTGCAATTAGTAGACCTACAATAATATGAAGTCTCTCTTCAGCCCTTCGCAGTTCAAACTTACTTCTTCTTTCAACAACAAGCTTTCTATGTTTAACAAAAAGCTCAATCATATCTTTAAGATTAAGCAGTTTTGGAGCGCCACCAACCAATGCGAGAAGTATGCCATTAAATTTTGTTTGAAGCTGCGTTAGTGTATAAAGCTTGTTTAGAATTAGTTTAGCATCCGCCCCTCTGCGCACTTCAATAACAACTCTTATCTTTCCCTTCGCACTCTCGTCTCTTATATCAGAGATATCGAGCTTTTTATCTCTTGCAAGTTTTGCAATGTCTGCTATTAGCGTTGATTTATTAACTTGATACGGGATTTCTGTTACTACAACTCTTTCTCTGCCTTTTGCTTCTTCAATTGCTGCCTTTGCTCTCACAACTAAACTTCCTCTGCCAGTTCTATAGAGCTCTTCAATACCTTCTCTGTAAACAATTCCTCCAGTTGGAAAGTCTGGAGCTTGAACAATCTCGAGAAATTTATCAACAGAGATTTTTGAATCTTTAATGTAAGCAATTACTGCCTCAATAACCTCAGAAAGATTATGAGGAGGAATGCTTGTTGCCATTCCAACTGCGATTCCGCTTGCTCCATTAACGAGCAAATTAGGCAGCGTTGCAGGCAAAATCTTTGGCTCTTTCAGCGAGTTATCAAAGTTAGGCATAAAATCAACAGTCTCTTTTTCAATATCTGCAAGCATTTCATCTGATATTGCTGCAAGTTTTGCTTCTGTGTATCTCATAGCTGCTGGTGGATCGCCATCAATCGAATTATGTACAAAGACTCCTGCAGCAAGTGCAAAATTATGTGTTTTTTCTATTGTAAGATCATAAACGTCTTCTTTTTTATTTAAGAATACAATTTCTTTTATCTTGTGATTTAACCTAACCGCAACCAACCCTAATGTGACATATAGCTTGTTTATATCATTACCGAAGAACTTTTCAAGAGCAGCGTTAAACTTCATAATTCCGGCGCCATTCCTTGAATTATATGAGGTTCTGACCTTCTCATAATTTTCTTCATCAAGGTTATTATATAAGCTAATTGTTTTTTTGCAAACAGATAAGAACCTATAATAATTTGCAAGCTTACCATTTTTTGAAAGTATTTTCAGTATATTAATTCTATATTTTGGATCATTTTTCCATTTATTTATATTAGAAATAGTGATATTCTCCCTGTATTCCCTATTTTGCCAACTTTTTTTTGTGGAGCGTGAGATATGATCTCTATGTTTGGGATCAGACCAGAGTTTGATAGATAATTCTTTCATTCTTTTAGCTTGCTTCTTACGATACTCTATATCTTTCCACTTACTTTTAAGAGAATTAGATTTCCTTTCTCTATATTTAGGATTCTTCCAGAGTTTCTTCAGAGTTTTGGTAGCCCTTCTACTAAACTCTGCTCTTTTCTCTGGATGGGAGTTTATAAATTCCTTGTTCATCCTGCTCAAGAATTCTTTCATCCGGACCCTATACCTCAGATCTCTCCAATTCTTCTTATTCCTTTCAGATAATCTTTTAGATTGGACATCTTTATTCTTTTGGTTAGACCAGAACTTTCTTCTTCCTTCAGCTATTTTCTTTCTATATTCCTCATTTTTATGGAGTTCAGTGGCATGGCTAGCATGTAACTTCCAATGATATCTCCAATTAATCCTTTTTATATTGTCTGGGTTATTATTTAATTTATTAAAATCGAGATGATGTCTTATTCTACCCGCACTTTTTTGGTAAACGCCGTGCCTCAAGTTCCACGCATCGGCTAAGTTATGGCAGGGGACCCATTTCTCGTTTTTTGGTTGATAAACTAACTTATATCCTTCTAATGCTGGTTTAAGGGCATCTTCATTAGTAGATAATCTTAGATAGAGGGGCATTAAAGAATCTCCTGATTTTAGATCCTTAGCCCCCTTATATTCTCCATTTCTTAACATAAATCTATGGGATAACGTACATTCTATCTCTTCATTGTTATCCAAGATTATCCTCATAATTTTTTGATTCTTTTTTGTAAGTCTGGGGTTTTTAATCTCAGCAATTTCAACTTTACCATCAGTATTAATAGTATATGTAAAGTTTCTTTTACCTCTTTCGTATTCTTTAATTAAATCTGCGAAACTTAGATCCCTACCGTCAGTTAATGCTACCTTAGTATCTTTTGTGAAACAACCAAAATTTCCTTGTCCTTCAATTAAAGTATAGCGCAGGCTGAAATCCTGCGTCATTCTTGCAAGGGCAT
Organism: Candidatus Woesearchaeota archaeon; assembly: GCA_964362035.1. Taxonomy (GTDB): domain Archaea; phylum Nanobdellota; class Nanobdellia; order Pacearchaeales; family UBA12030; genus CAYICV01. Next base: position 5,471 of record CAYICV010000018.1, read on the forward strand.
CGTAAACAGGAACATCTCCATGAGGATGAAATTTTCCAAGAACTTCGCCAACAATTCTTGCGCTCTTGCGAGTTGGCTTATCATGTGTTAACCCCATTTGATGTATCGCATAAAGAATTCTTCTCTGAACTGGCTTGAGGCCATCAGTAACATCAGGCAACGCACGAGCTACAATAACACTCATGGCATAATCTATGTATGCTTTCTGCATCTCTTTTTCAATTAATGTGATTTGCTCTTGCTTTTCGCTTGTCATTTTTACTCCTCTGCCTTCTCTGCCATGTCTGCCTTCATTTCCTCTTTATTATGCATCTCATATTCCTCCATTGTGCCAACATGATACCAAACTGCTTGCTTGTCTTGATATGAGAAAAGCTTTCCCTCTTTTGCCAGCTGCGGAAAAATATCATGCTCAAACATTATAAAATCTTTTTCTGGCAAATAGTTGAAGATGGAAGACTCAATAGCATAGTAGCCTGAGCTTATTAGGTTTGAAGCCGGCTTCTTTCCTTTCTCAACAAATTCAACTATGCGCTTGTCATCTAGCCTTACACTGCCTGACTTTTCTGGATCTTTTACAGAAGTTAGTGCGATAGTTACAACAGCCCCTTGCATAACATTTTCCTTGTGCTCCTCTAAAAATTTCTTGAAGTCTAAATTGAATATGTCATCAGAATTCATTACAAAGAATGTTTCTGCGAGCTCATCTTTACCCATTAGATTTAGAAAGCCTGCAGTGCCTTTTGGTGGCTCCTCTACAATGTACTTAAGGTTAACCCCAAATTCTTCTCCACTTCCAAGAATCTTCTTGAATAAGTCTGGCTTGTAAGCAAGAGTTATTGTAATATCTTTAATTTCATTCTCCCGCAGATTCTCAAGAATGTAAGAAATAATTGGCTTTCCATTTAGTTCAATAAGCGGCTTGGGCATGACTCTTGTTAAGGGTAACATTCTAACACCTTTACCGCCTGCGAGGATTATTGCTTTTGTTGCTTTTGACATTTTTATTTCATTTATCCTCCACGCCTACACCTTAGCCAAAACTAAACATCCAACTCAGCAAACTTCGCATGAGCCTCAATGAACTGCTTTCTTGGCTCTACTTGCTCTCCCATTAGTATGCTGAATATTCTGTTGGCTTCATCTGCATCTTCAATTGTTACTTTCTTAAAAGTACGAGTTTTTTGATTCATGGTTGTTTCCCATAACTGCTCAGGATTCATTTCTCCAAGTCCTTTAAAGCGTTGGACTTCATCTCTGCTGCTTGTAAACTTTTTGAGATCAGCATCTGAGAAAAGATAATGGCTTTCCTTGCCTTTTCTTACTCTATAAAGCGGCGGGACAGCAACATAAACCCTGCCATCTTCAATTAACTTTCGCATGTAACGGAAGAAGAATGTTAACAGAAGTGTTTTAATATGCTGGCCATCAACATCGGCATCAGTCATTATAACAACTTTACCATACCTAACATTTTCTGGATTAAATTGCTCTCCTACTCCTGCACCGATTGCTGAAACAAGGATTGCAATTTCCTCTGATGCAAAAACTTTGTGCTGATGAGCCTTCTCAACATTTAAGATTTTCCCTCTTATTGGTAAAATTGCTTGCGTTTCTTTATCTCTTGCTTGCTTTGCCGAGCCTCCGGCTGATTCGCCTTCTACAATGAAAAGCTCACTTTCTTCAAGCTGATTTGTACTGCAGTCAGCGAGCTTTCCTGGTAAATTTCCAAAAGCAAGAGCACCTTTTCTTCTCACTAACTCTTTAGCTTTCTTCGCTGCCTCTCTTGCCTTTGCTGCTTCAACAACTTTCAAGCAGATTCTTCTTGCAATGCTTGGATTTTCTTCAAAGAATTCTGAAAGTGCGCTGCTGGTTATGCTATCCACTAGGCCCTTAACTTCACTGTTGCCTAATTTTGTTTTTGTTTGGCCCTCAAATTGAGGCTCTCTGATTTTTAAATTGATTATCGCAGTTAAACCTTCTCTAGTATCATCTCCAGTAAGTTTTTCTCCTGAGTTCCCTCTTAGCAAATTGTTTTTGGTTGCATAATCGTTAATAACTCTTGTCAGCGCAGTCTTAAAGCCAATAACGTGAGTTCCGCCCTCGAACGTGTTAATTGTGTTAACAAAGCCATAGATATTTTCATTATAACTTTCATTATATTGAATTGCTGCTTCCACTACAGTATGATCTGCAGCCTTGTGAAAGAAAATCGGTTTATGCAAAACTTTTTTGCCATCATTAAGATGTTGAATAAAAGCAATTAATCCGCCTTTGAAATTGAACTCTTCTTTTTTCTTAGTTTTTTCATCCTTCAGAATTATTGTTAATCCACTATTGAGATACGCAAGCTCTTTGAAGCGTGCTGCAAGCGTTGAGAATTCGTATTTTATTGAATTAAAAATGCTGTTGTCAGGCCAGAATCTGACTAAAGTTCCAGTTTCATTTTCTTTTGAATCGCCAATAATTTTAATATCGCTTTGCGGCTTTCCTTGCTTGTAAGTCTGCTCATAAATTTTTCCATTTCTGTAAACATGAGCAATTAATTTTTCGCTGAGTGCATTAACTACCGAAACGCCAACACCATGCAGGCCTCCGGAGATAATGTAAGCTTTTTTATCAAATTTTCCGCCTGCATGCAGTATTGTCATTACAACTTCAAGGCCGCTTTTTTTCTCCTCAGGATGCTTCTCTACTGGAATGCCTCTTCCATTATCCTGCACACTCACAGAGCCATCTTCATGTAATGTCACAACTATTTTTGTACAATAGCCTGCGAGAGCTTCATCAATGCTGTTGTCAACAACTTCATAAACAAGATGATGTAAGCCTTCTTTGCCAGTACTGCCGATGTACATAGCAGGTCTTTTGCGGACTCCTTCCAGCCCTTTCAGAACCTTTATTGTTTCGATTCCATATTCTTGTTTATCTGCCATCTTAACTATTGTTTACATTTAGTTTTCTGACTAAATTGCAAGTGAAATTGCATCGAAAAAGCATTAATTCTTTAAAAACCTTTCTGCCTTTTTAGAGCCTAAAATGCTAAAATTTGGCTGAATTGGGAATTTTGGGGTGTTTTTGAATTTTTGGGAATTAAGAAAAATTTATAAAATTTTAATCGTATGAATTAGTGTTCTTATTTCAATGT
>CAYICV010000019.1:0-8539 GCA_964362035.1 Candidatus Woesearchaeota archaeon
GCGTCGATTTCTTTTATAGCCTTTTCATTGTTTTTAATCTCATCAAGAAGTTTTATTTTTTCTTTAAAATTATCAAGTTTAGCTTTACTTAACCAATTAGCAACCTCATCTGTAAACGCGCTCTTCTTATGCACATCTCCGCCCCATTTATCAAAGAGCCAGCCTATTGTTTTATCATAATATTTGCTCTGTCCTTCTCCATACTTCTTCCAGCATGGAAGAGCGCAGCTGTACCAATTAGCATTCTTTGTACTCTCTCCTATTGATTTAAGATAACCAGCAGGATTCTTTACACATTCAAGAGTGCATGCTTGCACTTCATAAGTTCCTTGCAAGAATGCTCCAGTTGCCCATGTTCTGAATAATGTATCAAAATTGAAAGCACGAGTTGCTTCGCAATCGCCAAGAGCATTGCATTCTGCAGGATCGCAAACATTCCATAAATCATCTCCTCCTCCGCCGCAGCTGAAGCATTGTCTGCTATTGCCAGGAGCAACTTTTGGAACTGCACTGCCGAATCCCTCAACAATGAAACCCCCAAGCAAGGCTGTTAAGTCTTTTTCATATTTGCACATTCCAAAATCTTGTGCTAAATCATCAACAAAATGTAAAGTTTTTAGGAAGCTGCTTTTTCCACAGGCACTGCCAAGCAAGAAATTATTTATCCATGGTCCTGGAGGAATTGCTAACACAATTGGCTGAAAAACATCTCCAAGTCTGTTTCCATCAGCGGTGAGCAAGCTCACTCCAGCAACAATCTTTGAAAAGTCTCCAGCACTTGCAGAGCTTCCATCAGGATTTGTTATTACCCCTTCAGCTATTCCATACAAAGCAGCAGCACTGCCAAGTTTACTGATTAAGCCTCCATCAGCCGCGCCGCACTCTCTGCAATGCCTCCATAAATTATTAATAACTCTTGCATTTCCTTTCAAATCTGACTTTAAGTCCTTTCCTTTTACACCTATAGCTTTCTTAGCTGATATACTTGCATAATCATCTACACATATTTTATTCCTATCTACTCCAAGTCCTTCAACTGAAACATTGCCTAAAGCACAATGTAGAACTTGATGCTGCAAGCCTTTACTTCTTCCATTCACATCGGTATTGAAATTATAACACATTGAATTTCCACTTAGCAAGAATTTTTTTCCCTGCCTTCCCTCGCTGTCAGCTTCTTTCAAAAGAAATTCGCAGGCAGTTGAAACGCATTGCGCAACCTTTTTCCCATTTTTAACTTCCTCTTTACAGAAAGCTGATGGATACTTGCAATCTTCCACTAATGCTTCTTGCGCGCCTTGATCATTAAACCAGAAAACTTTATTCTCATCTCCTGGAAGTTTGCCGCAGCCCTTAAACTCTTGAGCATTCTTTACGCCACATGTAAGAACTTGTGAAGGAGTAACATCTCTCAAGAATTTACCAGCTCTCTTAGCGCAATCATCGCTTGTAGTAAAGTCACAATTTCCATTTCCTAAATCGCAAGTTCCTCTTCCAGCTGCTGAGCATTGTTGCCTTATTTCAGTTTGCGTTAAGCTAGCAGTGAATTTTATCTGATCAGGGGGAAATCCAGAATCCTTTCCTTTTTCTTCGCAAACCTTTTTCTGCAGCACTTCGCAAACAATATCGCCAATATTGCAACCTCCTAACTGGCATGCCTCAACCTCATTCAATGGCCTGCTATCCCATTTTCCGCGCTCAGATTGACATTCGAAAAGAAGTTTGTTAGCTTGACACTCTCCTTCTGGAGGAATGCAAGTTACTGTTTTGCACTGATCAACTTGCGAGCAGAATTTTCCTGTAAAGAAGAAACCTTCCTCACATGTATCTTTGCTTACTCTATCAGAACAGAAATCCCCTTCTTTTGTTTTCAAACAGCAGCCGAGTTGCTGCGCAGCAGCAATCTGCAAACTAAGCATGAACGCAAGAGAAATCGCTAAGATAATGGTAAAGATGAATGCAAAACTAAGCAGCATCCTTGCCCTTGCTTCTTTTTGTTGCTTTTCTTGCTTATACTTCTTAGCTTCCATTTTTAAATCGGGATTGTTCTGTCAACTGCAAAATAAAATCTGAACTCTTTTTCTCTTGGATCAGATATTTTTGTTGTTATAAGGAATATTTTCTGATCTGCAGTTGGATAATTTTGTGAATCCAAACTTACACCTTTGAAAGTTAGAGAATTTTCAGTAATGTATTTATCTTGCTCAAGCCCTTCAAAAGTAATTCCAGCAGCTTCCTTGTTTACAATATCATTAGCAACTCTCAACGCAGTTTCAACTTTAATTATTATCTTAATATCTTGCGCTTCAGCTTGCAGCCTCGCTCTCCCTTTTCTGAGCAGAATTGGCCAATCAACATTTACATCAAAAGAGCCAGAAGAAATTTCTCCTCTAATCTCTCTCTTTCCAGGACTAACAGAAAATCCTTGCTCCTTGAAGCCAGCAAAATCATTCAAACAATTATCAAGCTGAGAAGATGCGCCATTATTAATGTAAGAGTTAAATTGTTCCTCAAAAGCAGTTTTGGAAGGCAGCCTGTTAACAAAGCCGTTTTCAGTTCTAACAACTACAACAACTTTCTCGCCTGCAAAATCAATGCTCTTTAAACCATCTTCTGCGAAATCAGCATAACCGGCATGCTCGCCAAGAAAATTAAGTGCATCTGCAGTAGCTTCCTCTATACAATTTGAAGTGAAACTTCTTAGAGGCTCAACTTGACTGCTAAGAATCGCCTTGCTTTCCTCTTCACTCAAAGGCAGAATAATGCCCTGTACATAGAGCAGCAAAATAACAATAGCTACAATCAACAATGCAACAGCTGCAAAAATTGCTATCTGCGCTTTTTTCATCCTCTTTTTAATAAGCTTTTATCTAACTTTTGAGCAAAAAACCTTTAAATATTTTGTCTTATGGGCTCTTTATTTCCTTAATTTCCCTTATTTTCCTATCATCCTTCTTTCCTATCGCCTTCTTATCTCTCTTTTGCTTAATTTGCTTAATCCGTCTCAACCCTCGGAGCTAAGATAAAGCTCAACTCAGCCTTCTCTGGAGTAGAATAATGCAGCCTTAACGGATAATCAGTAGCGAACTGCACTTCCACATCTTCACAGAACTTTGCAGCCTTAACCATTTTCTGCAGATAATCTATACTATAGCGCGCTTTTGCAGCTTCCTTAAATTTCTCATCAAGCAAATGAACAGCAGCAGTATGCAAGCTGCTTCGCGCATCTAAAACAAAGCCAACGTCGCTTACATTGAAAAGAATGCTATCAGAAACAACGCCGCAGTCATCAACAGCTTCCTGCAGCTTAGCAGAATCAATTTTTAGGCTGACATTGAATTTAAGTTCAGGCTCTTTTCTTTCTTCTTCCTCAATATCAATTAGAGAAACATTAAATTTTTTCCTCTCTCTTCCGAAGCTAACAAGCAATCTATTCTCTTTAGTCTCAAGCGTCATCGCTTCCTGCTTGCCTCTTCGCAAAATCTGTTTGAAGTCATCCAAATCAACTCCAATTAGTTCATCAGCGCTAAGCTCATAGGAGGAAAAGGCAGTTGAAGGAAGTTTGAAGAGAATCATTGCAGCATTTGTAGGATCAATAGCAACTATTTCAAGTCCTTCTTTCTTAAACTTTATTCGCACTTCACTGACAAGTTCTGAGATTATATTTATTGCATCTACAAAAAGTCCTGAGTTTTCAAGTGTTATTCTCATTTTTCCTTTACGATTTTTTGGTTAAGTGCCCATAGCCTTTAATAGCTCTAACTTTTACAATTTTGGCTTAATTCTCATAGATGCCAAATCTTAAATATTTTGTTATTCACTGCGTTGCGCAAAATAAGACAAAATAAGTTCCAACAACTAAGTTTCTCGGCTTTGCCCTTCTGCTCTAGCTCGTAAACGGCAAGAAGTTGCTTATTACAGGCCATAGCACTCCCATTATTTCAGGACTAAAGATTATAAGCAAGGCAGCAATTATTGTGTGAGTAATGTGCTCTCCAATTCCTCTTGCAGCCATTCTTCCTCCTCTAACAACCATGCTTGCACCTTGAATTTTGATCATAGCAATTAAACCAACAAAGATTCTTACAGGAAGGAAATTAAAGAAGGATAAGAAGGTTATATCTTGCAAAGCAGGGAGAAAGCTTAAGGCCCATTCAACATTCATCACAATAAAGACAAAAAGAAATGAAAAGATTGCAGCTTGCAAGCCATGAGTTAGCCATCTCATGCCAACAAAACTCTCATCAGCATGAATCGCAAAAAGCTCATACAAGCCTATAAGTATGCCCCATACAAGAACAGGCCAAATTAAAAACTCTGCCATTTTGACTTCCTCTAACTTCCTCTTTTTAATAAGAATTAAGAAACACTTTATAAATTTTGCTTAATCCTTCTTAGCCCCTTTAAGCATATTTTCTCCATTTATAATGGCATTTCGTGCAATGGAAGAACTGAGTTTCTGCTTCATCTCCTGCTCTTGTCTGAGCAGTGTAAAAGTAAGCCTCTTCATTCCCGCATTTAGGACAGTCAACAGCAATAGTAGGCATAACAATGCTTTCTTTCTCCCGCAATACTCCTGCGCCTTCTTTCCTAATAAATTTCTCCGAGGTAATAAGCTTAACTTTCTCTTTCTCAACATAGCCGCACTTATTACAGCTAAAACGCTTCCTTTTTTGTACAAGCAATGTTCCGCATTTTGGACAGAATTTCATTTCCTCATATACACTTCAAATTTAGATATTTTTTCTTCCATCTCCCATTCAAGCTGCTGAGTATAAACAATCACTAGATGTCTGCCTTTTATAAGCTTTATTTCACAGAGCATGCAGAACATGCAGAGCATGCAAACATTATCTGCATCACCTTTTCCCAACTTATCTGAAGTCTCGCAAAATCTCTACGAACATCAGTTTCAGCCAACCAATATATGGAATTCTCAGAATTGCAACTCCTGCAACTTGTTCTGGTGCGATGTTCTTCTCTTGGCCGAGTTGCCCAATATTTGCGTCTCCTTTAGTCTCAACTTTATCTTCAGTCTTAACTACAATCCTATGGATTACTGCTTTTTCTTGAGAGGGCGGCCTGAAAATTATCACATCTCCTATTTCTAGATCATCAAAACTCTTTCCTCTAATTAATGCTACATCTCCTTTATCAAGGCCTGAGCGGAAAGGCCATTTCTCAGCCTCTTCTTTTACTATGTTAAAATTTCCATAAAAGTCTTCCTGGGCTTGGAACCATTCATCAAAGTTGCCAAAATGGTTCATGCTATTACTCTCTATAACCACTAAAGGCAATGAAGTAGAAAGAACAAGGCCGAGAAGCGGGTAGAAAATAAATCTGACAAGGATGAAGGCTAGAAGAAAACTTACAAACCAGCTTAGAACACTATTTGAAGTCCAAAGCCACTTCCAAAATTTCTTTAGAGCTTTTAGCATGCATTTCTCTAAAATGCCGAATTTAAAAATATTTGTTTTTAATGCAGTAGTAAATACATTATATGCGTCATCCTAGAAATCATCTAACAGCAGCCTTAAAGCTACTTCCAAGCTCCTCGTTTTTCTTCTCGAGCCTTTTGATTGCATCTTGCAGAACTTTCTTTGCACTCTTACCATCTGTTTGCAAATGCAGAATTGGACTTTCAGTTGGATGTTTTCTACTGTAAGCAGCTATTGTAGTAGCCTTGTCTTCCCACAACTCTTTTCTCAACACTTCACAGATCGTTAAATTATCTATCTCTATCTTTACTTCGTTCTGTTTTTTTTCCAAAAATTTCACTTTCATTTTAAACAATCCTTAGCATTCTAAACAATCTCGAGCTCCTCTCCGCTTATCTCACCTACTTTCTCTTTTTTGCCACTAAAAAAATCTTTCGCTCGGCCAAGAAGCTCCTTTAGAGAGACTTTTTCATTTTTCAGTGTTACTTGCGTTTCTTGTTTTTGCTCCTCTCCTGGAAATTTTTTCTTAAAGAATTGCTCGTATTTGCGCAATGTCTGCAGAGAAGGCTTCTCTCCGGTTTCAATTTTATCAATTTCCTCTCTACTGATTCCAAGCTCAGATGCAAGTCTCTCTCTGCTCAACCCGGCTCTTTCTCTCTGTTTCCTCAGCTTATAAGATAGAGTTTCGGGAAAAGCAGTTTTTTCACCAGCCTCGCGAAGCAGTCTAAGCTTTTCTCTTTCTCTCACTCCACTTAATTCTTCTAGCCTTTCTCTAACAGAAAAAATTCTCTCAGTCTTCTTTATCTTTTCAGTTTGAGGCTTCTCAAGAATTATCGCAGAATATAGCTCAGCACATTCATCGCAGATCTCTAAAGCTCTGCCTTCAAAAATAGCACTTTTCAGCAAAGAAGTTTTGCCGCATAGCTCACACACTTTCATCTTGCAATTTCTCTAATGTATTTAAGTCATGAAAACCTATATAAGTTTTATCATTTATTACAATAGTCGGCACTTCTTCAACCGCATAGAGTTCCTGCAACGTTTCTACTGCTCCGCTATCAGCATTTATATCAAAGGAATATATCTTTAACTCTTCATAACCATACTTTCTCTGCATTGCTGTTAGAGCAAATCCCTGGGTTTCGCATTCTCTGCAAATTCTCGGATCATTTGAATAAAAGTAAAGAATTAGTGTGATATTCTCATTGCATTTTTCCTTCGCTTCTTTAAAAAGTAAGAAATGCCTTATCTCGAGCAGGAAAAAAGGAATTTTAGCTTCTTTGACTCTGACATCATTCTTCCCAAATTCACTTTCAAGAGAGCCAATATTTGCAGCCAAATTACCCATTTCCTCGCCAAGTTTATACAAAGGCTTTAAATTACAAGGATTTTTTTCAAAAAGTAGATTCTGCAGTTCAATATCAAAAAGCTGCAGCCGCAATTCTTCCTCAACAGCAGCTATCTTTTTTATACTTATGCCACTTAATGCAAAGCCTAGATATAAACCGAGAGCAAAGATTAGAGCAGCAGCTAACAACACCATAATATATTTTGAGGGTTCAATTTTTTTTCTCGCTAAAATGCTTGCCATCTCTCCACCTCTTCATATCTAAATCAGCTATTTCCATCCAACTTTAATATTAAACATCTTTAAAAGAAGTGTTAAAGTCCACCAAGAAGCGAACATGATGCCATATAATAGGAAATAGAAAGCATAACTAAGCTTGAATTCAGATTTATCTTTTGAGTGGAAGCGGGAAGCAAGAAGAATGCTTAAACCAAGAGTTGCAGAGAGAATCGAGAGCAATATAACAGGATGAAGCAGATAGTACAAAAAGAAATTGTAAACCTGCAAAAATGAGGGTTTGATAACAGAAAGATCAAAATTAATTGCCACCAACTTCAAGAAAAGTTTATTCGCAAATATAAATATATTATAAGCAAAAAAGTAGAGAGCCCATAAAAATAAGGCAACTGATAGCAGAGCAGAAGGCAGAATAAATATCGCAAGATTTCCATGCTTGGTGTTGAATAAGCCACGATAGTTATAAACATTCTCCATAAAACCAGTATACCATCTTATGCGCTGCTTCAAAAGTCCTCTGAGGGAAGTAGGAGCAACAGTAAAAACTTCAGAATGAATTGAATTCTCAATTGCATAATTTTTGCTCTGTATGCGAAGAGCAACTTCGATATCTTCTGTTATATTCTTCTCATCGTAGTAACCATACTTGTTAAAAAAACGCTTTCTGTAAACTGTGAAAGGGCCAGGAGTAACATGAATGCTGCCGAGATAAGAGAAAACCTTTCTCAAAAAAACTCCGAACAAATATTCGACACCCTGAAGTCTTTGTAAAACTGTAGAAGGCTTATAGACTTTAAGTGTTGGTGTAACAGCCATAACTTCTGAATTTTCAAAATAGCCAATCATGTTCTTAAGTGCATTCCTTGAAGCAAAAGAATCTGCATCTAGGCCTGCAACTAAGCTGCCCTTTGCTTTTTTTAAGCCAAGATTCAGAGCAGAGGCCTTGCCGCCATTCTTTTTTCTGAAAACTCTTACTCCGAATTTTTCAAACTCCATTGCGATTTCGGCTGTCGCATCTTTGCTACCATCATCAATTACAATAATATCAAGTTTATCTCTCGGATAATTTAATGCCAGTACTGACTTTATTGTCTTTGCAATTGTTTTCTCTTCATTGTAAGCTGGGATTATTATGCTTACTAGTGGAAACCTCTTTGGCTTAGGGCTTTTCAAATGCTGCTTGTTCTCAAAAAAAGTTAGAAGAAAAAAAATCGCGACAAATAAGCCAAAGAAAATTCCAAAATAAATTATATAATAATTGTAAGATGGAACAAAATAGTTTATCATTTTCTTACTTTTCTGTTTCTGTATCTTGCACTACTTCCTTTATCTCAAATTTCCAAATTTCAATCTTTCCTTGATTATAAATCTTACTAAATACATCTGTATACTTAAGTAAGAGAAGCACTCCTTCATCCTCTGTTCTGAAAATCTCTCTTGTCTTGCTGTCTATAAAAACATACTTTATTCCTTCAGCTTCAAGCTCAGCACTTAGATTTTTGAGTTCCCTCTCCAT
>CAYICV010000020.1:0-1698 GCA_964362035.1 Candidatus Woesearchaeota archaeon
CAGAAATCATCAGCATAACACTCATCGGCTACCCAATAGATTTCGGCAGCTTAAATCAAAGCACTTCAAACTCTTCAGCAGCCGGCAATGGAGCAAACCAATACAAAATTCGTGTCGAGCCAGAAACAAATGTGAATGTTGACCTGTACATAAATGGCAGCGACTTTACAGGAAGCAGCGTGCTTGGAGTTGGAAATGCAACATGGAATACTGCAAATAATGCTCTGACAGCAAAGCAGCTCTCAAAAATCCTCACTTTAATCTCAGCAAATGTTGCACCAAATACAGATATCAATAAATACTATTGGCTCAGCACTCCGACATTCTTGAAAGCAGGAAATTACTCAGCAACTATCACAATAAAAGCTGTTAAGAATGGAGAAGCGCCTTAGCTCTCGCTTGCAATCTCGCTCGCTCAGCTCAATAAAATTTAAAAGATAAAATGAAAAAGGAAGAAAAAAAGAGGATTGCAGCGCCTGCAGTATTCGTAATGGCTTTGGCCTTCCTTGTATCATTAATCCTAAGCTTATTAATCTCAGGCTCAGTAAAAGCAGCTGAGGAAGATATCTTAAATGAGCTTACGTTAACTTCTGTATCAATTGTGGCAAAATTAGAAGTTATGCCAATTTATAATCTCTCTTTGGATATATCCATTCCTAAGAAAAAGCTTTCACAAGGAGAAATTCTATTCGTAAATGTTAATTTAACAAAGAACAATCTTACATTTATAGATGAAGTTATAACAGCTAACTTAGGATATGTAATTAGTAAAACAACTGGAAAAACCACTACAATAGTTCAGAGTGGCTTTCTCGGCACATTAGATGTTAATAAAACAGCCTTGCAGATTTTTAGGATTGTAATTAATTTGCCAAATGGGAAGTACAATTTAAAAGTCAATGCAACAGAGGAGCAATCAATTCCATCTGAGGATACAGATGATTTCTCTTTGACTGGAAAAAAGATATCACCTGCAGAAACCTCTTTTGTTGTTGCTTCACAGAGCAGTGAAGGCAAAGGGGAGCAGGAGCAGCTTAGCTCATCATCGGCTGAAACTGAAGCCGCAGACTCAGATAGCTCTAGCACTAAGAACAGCAATCTAAATCTCCTTGCTTACCTAAAAGAAAGGTTTTTAAAAATTTGCTCTGTCTGAGCATTTTCAGAAGTATATACTAAATCACAACAATCTTTATAAATAAGTCTCGCATACAGCTTTTATGAAATACGCAGCACCTTTACTTTTTGGCATTCTATTAACCGCATTCTTAATTTCTACTCTAAATCTAGCAATTGCGCCTTCAACAGGCACCACAAGCGCAGATGTTTCAGTAAACACTTTTATTAGTACAACATTAACTCCATGCCCTGCAGGCGGCTCATTAGGCTTTGGTAGCTTAAACCCAGGTACTGTGAATAAATCAGCAACATGCCAGAGCAGCGTGAATCCAGCAGTGAATTTAACAGTGGATGATGTCACTAATGTTGATGTTAATGTCAGTGTAAATGCTACAGACTACTTACATACTGATTTGGCAACAACCATTGCGGTAACTAATACTGTTTTTAATATAACATCCTCAACAGGCACGACATATCAATTAAAGAACAACCCTCAGAATGTAACAAAGATTTTAGCAGCTGCTGGAGCAGACAGCGTTTACTTCTGGTTCTGGATTTCAACGCCAAACACTTTCTTGA
>CAYICV010000020.1:1798-5334 GCA_964362035.1 Candidatus Woesearchaeota archaeon
GGAGCAGACAGCGTTTACTTCTGGTTCTGGATTTCAACGCCAAACACTTTCTTGAAAGCAGGAACTTACACCAGTACTTACAGATTCAGCGCAGCGCAGGCTTAGCTTTTTCTTTTACTTTTTTATTAAATTGCAGCCTTTTAGTAAAGTTCTTAAATTTTTTCTACATGAATATTAAATGACAGATTATCAAATATATCTCGATAGGGAGTACATCACTTCCAGACTTGAGGAGATTGTGGACAGAGAGATATTAGATGTTTTTAAGGAATTTGTTGGAGGGGATGGTCTAGATATATTGTTGAAACTTTTTATGTATGGATTTGTTTCCGGTACTGGACTAAGTAAGGTTAAATTTCAACTTTCAAACCAACTAACGGTAGCTCGCAAAGCAGGTGAAAGATATATTAACGTCTTGGAAAGAATTTATGGTCTTGGTGAGGAAGTAGGCAAAACCTTCAAAGAAAAGATGGCGATGTCGGATGGTGTGTATAAAATTGAGCCGCGCGTTGTCACAGACTTTGCAGACATTGTTTCTACCCTTGTCCTTTATTTTGGTGATGAGCATGCCGAAGCCAGATTTAGAATATCAAATACTAATGATATCCTATTTAGTTATTTTAAGAATCTGGCACGTAAAGTTAATTAAAATAAAAAAGAAAAACAAAGAAAAACTACTTCGCAATTCTCGCCTCTTTTTTCAAATCAACTCCGAGCTCTCTCAAGGCCTCTATATGGCTCATCATCAGGCTGTTAACTGCTGTTACAAGCCTTACAAGCTCTCGCCTCTCTGAAATCAAAGTTGTTAAAGCACCCTTATGGAAGGCAACCCTTTGCAATTTTCCGTTTGCTTTTTCAAGTTTCATTTTAGAAACAGTAAATTTTTGAGGCTTTTCTCTATATAAATCTTTCGTAGACTTCGTCTTTGCCCCTATCCGCCTCATTTTACTCAGCTACCCCAACCATCAAGGCTTAGCTATCTAGGCAGTCGAAGAATGATAAACCATATTACAAGCAAGGCAGCAAATAGAGCAAGCCATATCCAAAACATCTGTGGAGAGGAGAAGAAGCCAAAGGGAATAGGGCCTATAAAACCGCCCGCAGCAATTTCTACCTTTCCTTTGCCTTTTCCAGAGGTGAATGCTGAAGTTACAATAAAAATTATCCCTACAATTATCAGAAGAAGTCCAATCAGGAATAAAGCTTGAGTCATTTTTTGCTTTTTAACCATTTTAAACTTCATGGACACTTACTTCACTAACACTTTCATCAGCTTTATACTTCCATGCCGCATGGCCAAAATGAATGAGCAAATCAACTTTAGGCTGCAGTTTGTCAAGACCAACAGGCAAATCACATGCGCCAAAAGTAGGGCCTACCCAGATTAAGCATTTTGCTTGTGTATTTGCCTCAATAAATTCGGCTATTTCAGTTGCCTTTGCAGCCAAACCTCTAGGGAATTGTATACAAACAACCTTTGCATCCTCTTGCTCAATTGCAGCAATCACTCTGTCGAGTTCGAGCTCATACTCGCTCTCAATTTCCATTCTCTTTCTTACATCAATCTTGATTTCTTTAGCCTCTGCAGAAACTTTCTTTTCCATAAAATCTTTCAGCTAACAACTTTTTTATATCTTTCTCTCTCTAGGAAATTTATGAATGCGGTAAATAATGCTAAAGAGGTTTATTCTCTATTAAGAAAGATTCCAAAAGGCAGGGTTACGACTTACAACGAACTTGCAAAGGCATGTGAGCTAACAGCGAGAGAAGTTGGCAAGATTCTCGCAGAAAATCCAAGGCCAATAGAAGTGCCATGTCCTAGAGTAATAAAGAGTAATGGCGAACTTGGAGGTTATACTTTTAAGGGAAGGAAAAATAAGGGAATGAAAGCAGGGCTGCTTAAAAGAGAAGGTATTAAGATTATTAATCAGAAGATTGGCAAGGAATTCCTCTTTAAATTTTAAATTAATTTTTTCGCAGCCTTAACATCTTTTGCAGAATGAACGTGCAACTCTTTTACACTGCTTAAATGCCCTTGCAGCATGCCACGCCTTGCTAACAGAGGAAATATATCATCTTCTAAACTATTGCCTGCATACTCGAAAATCTCTGGTTCACAAACAAAAAGTGGAGAGAAAACAAGATGTTCTGCACTGCTCTTTGGTTTCTGAACAAAATTAACGATCCTGCTTCCTTCCATTTTCACAACACCTTTCTCTCGTGGCCTTGCATGAGTAGTTAGCATAAGAGTTGCAATAGCATTTCCCTTAACATGAGAATTCCAAAGTTCAGCAAGATTAATCTTATTAAAGACTAAGTCAGCATAAGCAACAAGAAAGTTTTTCTCAACCTTACCTTTTAAGTGTTTTAGTGTATCAGCTGTTCCACGAGCCTGTTTCTCCTCGATGTAATTAATCTTTACCCCATAAGCAGAGCCATCTTTAAGTAACTCAAATATGCGTGTAATAACTTTATGCCTTCCGATAATGAAAATCTCACGAAAGCCGCTCTTTCTCAGTTTTTTAGCTGCCTCTTCAATTAGCGTTGAATTTTTTATCTTTACTGTTGGTTTAAACTCATTCCCAAATTTCAGCTTATTCTCAGCCCCGCCAGCAAGAATAACAGCAGTCTTCGCCTCTCCAAGTGAGTCTTGAAGAATGTATTCGATTGCTTGGCTTCTGTTCTTTATTTTTATGTTATCTATTAAGCTATCAATATCGCGGAGAATTTTCTCGTTGATTGTGATGCTGATCTTCTTTTTCATTTGCTTTTCATTTGCTTGGAGAGGTAGGATATAAGTAGGATAGAAAGGTATTTAAGAGTTTTGCTGCTTAATATTCAAGGCTAAGGAAAATGGCATACGAGAGAGAACTTGAATTTGCAAGAAATCTTGCAAAAAGATCTGGGGAAGTAATGATGGAGTATTATAGCAAGATTAGTTATATTCCATTAGATGAGCATAAAGATATTGTTATTGAACTTGAAATAGAGATTGATAGTTTAGTAAAGAAAGAGAAAAATGAAAGATTCCCGACTCACGGAATATTTACAGAAGAAAGTGGTGCAGCGGGATTAGAAAAGGAATTTGTATGGATCTCAGATTCTATAGATGGAACTATAAATTTTGTTCGTGAGAAAGAGCATTTCGCCACATCCTTAGCGTTAATGAGGAATAAAGATCCTATTGTTGGTGTAATATACCTACCTTATTTTGAAAGAGAATTCTTTGCATATAAAGATGGTGGTGCTTATCGTAATAGTTCTCCCATAAAAGTAAGCAATGTGGACGCCTTAATTAAATCAATTGTCCATATTGAAACTAATTTTCATAGGTATTCAGAAAATATAAGAGTTAGAGAAGCACTGACCGAAAAAACTGGAAGATTACATGCATTAAATACTGCTGCAATAGAATTAGCTTATGTCGCCGCCGGACAGTCTGAGGCTTTAGTCTCTTACTCGCGACTTACTGACGTGGCTGCAGGTGCATTGCTTGTGCAAGAAGCTGGTGGCGGAGTAACTGATAT
Organism: Candidatus Woesearchaeota archaeon; assembly: GCA_964362035.1. Lineage (GTDB taxonomy): Archaea > Nanobdellota > Nanobdellia > Pacearchaeales > UBA12030 > CAYICV01. The sequence continues at coordinate 5,326 of CAYICV010000020.1, forward strand.
AAATGGAGA
>CAYICV010000020.1:5434-8247 GCA_964362035.1 Candidatus Woesearchaeota archaeon
ATAAGTAAGATAAAGTAGGATAAAGGTAAGATATTTATATGCTTTTTCTTTTGCCATAGCAGAAGCAGAAAACAATAACATAAAAGGGTAAAATGAAAGTTAGCATAATAGGAGCAGGCTATGTCGGAGTTGTTTTAGCAGCTGGCTTAGCCGAACTTGGGCACGAAATTACTCTTGTAGATATTGATAACAAAAAAGTTGAAATGATACACAATAAGGAAGCGCCGATTTATGAGAAAGGCCTTCAAGAGTTGCTTGAAAAGCATGTTCCTACTCAGATTAAAGCTACAACAGATTTAAAGACTGCAATATCAAATACAGAGCTAACTTTTGTTTGTGTAGGCACGCCGAGCCGAAAAGAGGGCCTCATTCATTTAGAGCAAGTAAAAGGCGCTTGCCTTGAAATTGCTATTACTTTGCTGAGAAAGCAAGCAAAGCATTATATGGTTCTTAAATCAACAGTTTTGCCTGGAACTTCTGAAGAATGCATTAAAATTATTGAAGATGTTTCACGAAAGAAATTTCCTAAAGATTTTAGCTTTGCAATGAATCCTGAATTTTTGCGGGAGGGAAACGCAGTTCACGACTTCTTCAATCAAGACAGAATTGTTATCGGCAGCAGCGACGCTGAGATTGTTGAAAAACTTAAGGAGCTCTATCAAGATATTAAAGCGCCAGTTTTAGAAACAAATTTCAAAGAAGCAGAGATGATTAAGTATACAAATAATGCGTTTCTTGCAACGAAGATTTCTTTCATAAATGAAATCGGGAATATCTGCAAAAAACTTGGAATTGATACTAATGTTGTGGCTAAGGGTATAGGCATGGATTGGCGTATTGGTCCACATTTTCTGCGCAGCGGCATTGGCTTTGGAGGCAGTTGCTTTCCAAAAGATGTTTCAGCTTTAATTTTTAGGGCAACAGAAACTGGCTACTCACCAAAAATCTTGCGAGCTGTGTTTGAAGTTAACGAAGCACAGCCAAAGAAAGTTATTGAACTACTAGACAAGAAGCATAATAGCTTAGCAGGCAAGAACATTGCTATACTTGGCTTAGCATTTAAAGCAGATACAGATGATGTGCGTGAAAGTCCAGCACTTCAAATTATTAAGGAGCTCATACTTGAGCAAGCAAACTTGCATGTTTATGATCCTGTTGCAGAAGAGCCAGTTAAAAAGTTGTTTCCTACTCTTAATTATGCAGAGAGCGCGCAAGATGCTATTGATAATGCAGAAATTGTGCTACTGCTTACAGAATGGCAAGAATTCACTCAGCTTAATTACGGCGATAAACTTGTGATTGATGGAAAGAACATTTTTGATTCTGAAAGGGTGCATTTAAGACCAAAAAATTATGAGGGGGTTTGTTGGTAATAAACTTCTTCGGAAAGAGGTTTAATCAAGAAAGAAAGCTCGGCAAAAGAAAAAATGACAGAAAATCAAGAACAGAACTTGGAACAAACCGTGCAGTTAGGGAGTTTTCGCATTTCAATGAGTGAGTATCATATTTTAGCAAGAATTTTTGCGAATGGAGGTAAGAAACTTGAAGATGTTTATAATGAAAATAGCGAAGGAAATAGCCAAATCCAAGTAGGAGTTCATGATATAGAATCTATGGTTGCAAGTGTTTATCAGCTGAATTTAATAGATATCGATTTAGAATACGCTCCAGAGGAATTATGTGAACTTAAGCACCTAAGATATCTCACACTTTATTGGCCGCTTTTAAATTACAGAGAAAATGACCCAACAGTAAAGAAATTGCGAGCTAAAGGCGTAGTAGTATGGCTATCAGGAAATAGGATAACAAAATGAAAACAATCTTAGTCACAGGGGGAGCAGGCTTCATCGGCAGCCATTTATGTGCGTCTCTTCTAAAAGACGGAAATAAAGTTATCTGCGTAGATGATTTATGCACTGGAGAGCTAAGCAATATAAAAGAGTTAATGAAAAATAAGAATTTCAAATTTATTAAGCACGATATAATTAAGCCTTTCAATGTGCGAGGGAAAATAGATGAGATTTACAATCTGGCTTCTCCAGCTTCTCCCAAGGCGTATCAAGATATGCCTCTCAAAACGCTCTTTACTAACTCCACTGGCTTGCATAACATGTTAATCCTAGCTCACAAGCACAAGGCAAAGATTCTTCATGCCTCAACAAGCGAAGTTTACGGCGATCCAAAAGTATCTCCACAGAGCGAAGATTACTATGGCTATGTTAATCCTACAGGGCCGAGAAGCTGTTATGATGAAAGCAAGCGTTTTAGCGAAAGCTTGCTTATCAACTTCTCACATAAGTATGGAATTGATGCAAAAATAGTCAGAATATTCAATACTTATGGCCCTAAAATGAAGGTTAATGATGGCAGAGCTGTGCCAAACTTTATCTACCAATGTTTAAAGAATATTGATATAACAATCTATGGCAACGGAAATCAAACAAGGAGTTTTTGTTACATTTCTGACATGGTTGATGGCCTAAAGAAACTAATGGCTTCTCCAATAAATGCTGAGCCAGTTAATTTAGGGAATCCTTATGAATATTGCAGCATAATTCAGCTTGCAGAAAGGATTAAGAAGCTGACGCGTTCAAATTCAAAGTTAATTTACGATAAGCTTCCAAAGGATGATCCAATTAAGAGAAAGCCATCTATAGAGAAAGCAAAAAGGCTTTTAAAATGGAATCCAAAAGTTAAGATGGAAGAGGGCTTGCAGTTTACAATTAAATGGTTCAAGAAAAATTTGGATGGAGGCAGTGAATGAAAGCTAAGATGAAATATTCCCAAAAAACAATCAAAGATCGGGCAATTAT
>CAYICV010000021.1:0-7866 GCA_964362035.1 Candidatus Woesearchaeota archaeon
CCTCAATTCTGAACTTATCGCCAAAAACACAGACTGATGCAGTGAAGATTTTGAAGAGGGCTGAAAAGGATGAGCTTACAAGTGGCAGGGGGCCAGCAGGGATAGCAGCTGCTGCTCTTTATGTAGCAGCATTAATAAATGATGAAAAGAAAACGCAGAGGGAAGTCGCAGATGTTGCTGGCATAACAGAAGTAACAATAAGGAATCGCTACAAGGAGTTGCTTGATAAGCTGCAGCTTCACGATAAGGTTAAGGATAAGGAGTGAAGATGATTTATTATTCACTTTATAGTGCGGATGGTAATTTAGAAAATATTGCAAAATTTCATAAGTGGGCAAAGTCTACTAAAGGAATTAAGTTTGAGTATCAGTCTATGCACAAGGACAGAATAACTCTTAGGTATTCTTTTAAAAATGCCAATATTCAATATGAAGGTCATGTAAGAGTCGAAGAAATAACAGCATTATCGATTCAGATTGAGGGAACTTCAAAACAAACCGTTGAAGAGATTTGCGATTCTATTGAAACGAATTTTCCAGAATTAAAAAGAAAAGGAGGGAAAGTTTCTGAGATTGCATTATCCGTCTTAAATTTTTAAGCTCTCTAAAAACATCCATCAAAAACATTTAAAAAGCCCCTTTTCCTCAAAAAGCCATGTTAAATAAAAGAGGACAGAAAAAAGGAATGAATTGGATTTGGTGGGTTGTAATAGCCGCTGTAGTGGTTATTGTTATATGGCTTCTTCTGAGAAGATAACACTAACGCCAATTCTAGAATCAGTAATGTATTAAATTTCTATAGCTAGCAAATCCCTTGCTAACTCTGTTGCTGGAAAGAGCTTCTTTGCTTCTTTCAGAATCAGATTCTCTTTTCCCTGATATCTTCTGCTTATATGAATGAGATAGAGCCTCTTCGCTCCTGCCTGCTTTGCAATGCTCGCTGCCTGCTTTGCTGTCAAATGAAATCTTGCATCTGCTAAGTTTTTATGCTCTTCTAAGTATGTTGCCTCAGAAACAACAACATCAGCATTCTTTGCAAGCTTAACTGCTGCATTGCAATAGCCTGTATCAAAAATGAAAGCTACTGCCTTTCCTTTAACAAGAAATGTTGCCTCGCTTGCCTTAATCCTCTTGCCTTGCCATGCTATATCTCTGCCTAACTGAAGCTGCTTAAGAATTGGCCCTGGTTTAATGCCGACTTTTTTTATGTAAGACAGATTTATCTTTCTCCTGTCTTTTTCCTCGAAGCGGTAGCCATAGCAGTTGTAATGCTCTAATTTTTCTGCATAGATTGCAAAATCCTTATTCTCAATTATCTTTCCTGCTTTAATTTCATTTATCTTAAGTTTAACTCTGTCCGTGTATATCGAGCGGAAAGAGCTAAGTACCTGTTTGAAAAATTCCTTTGTCTTTGGCGGGCCATAAACCTGCAAGGTCTGCGAGTATTCAGAAAAGCCTAGTGTTTGCAGAAGGCCAGGAATGCCCAGAACATGATCTCCATGCCAATGCGTAATGAGCAGCCTTGTAATTTTTGTAGGGCTTATGCCAGCCTTGCGAAGCTGTCGCTGAGTGCCCTCTCCGCAATCAATTAAGATATTCTCGTTCTTGTAGCTTAGCAGCAGAGAAGGATGATTTCTCTCTTCTGTGGGGATTGCATCAGAAGTGCCAAGAAAGATTAGTTTCATTATTCTGCTATGCAAAAAGGACTTTTAAAGTTTTTGAAGACAAATTTTAAATAGCCACCACATTTGGAATGCTCATGGCAAAGAAAAAGGTTGAGCAGAAACAGGAAGTGAAAGAAGAGAAAAAGCAAGAGAAAGAAAGCAAAGAAAAAGTTAAGCCGTTTAAGGCTCTCATAGTCGGAGAAAGGGTAATTAGCGCTGAAAGAGAAGCCAAGCAGCTTTATGATAAAAGCAACTATGGAGAAATTGCAGAGGATAAGGTTTACTATTCACTTGTTGAGGCTCTTTACTTGCTTGATAAAAGAAGAGTTGTAGTTTACGATGGAAAGAAGAAGCTAGATTTTGACTCTTTTCTGAAGAAAGCAAGAGAGCTTGAGCCAAACTTTTACACAAGATTTGTTGTTTATAGGGATATGCGCAATAGAGGCTATATTGTAAAAACCGCGCTAAAATTTGGGGCTGATTTTAGAATTTATGAGAAAGGAGTTAAGCCAGGGCAAGAGCATGCTAAGTGGATTCTCTTTCCTGTTTATGAAGGCTCTACTCTAACTTGGCATGATTTTGCTGCAAAAAACAGAGTCGCTCATTCAACCCGCAAGCGATTGTTGCTTGCAATTGTAGATGATGAAGGGGATGTTACATTTTACGAATGCAGATGGTTAAGACCTTAACTGCCAGCGGAAATAAAACAAAACTGAGATTAATGCCGAGATACAAAAAATAAAGGGGGTTGTTGAAGATGGCTGAAAAAATGTTGCAAGAAAAAGTGAATTTTGAGGAGGCAAAGAGAAGTGCTCTTGCTCATGTGAAGATGAATGGCCCTATACTCCCTTCGCAGGTAGCTTCTCATATAAGGATTCCTCTTCTTTTTGCATCTGCGCTGCTCTCTCAGCTTATCTCTGAGAAGGCAGTCAGAGTAAGCAATCTTAAAGTCGGCGGCTCGCCGCTTTACTATGTCGAAGGACAAGAAACAAAGCTTGAGAACTTTCTTAACTATCTTCCTTCAGTTGAAAAAGATGCTGTTGAGAAATTAAAGAAGGAGAAAATTCTTGCAGAGGATAATATAAGATTGGTTGAAAAGGTTGCTCTTCGCAACTTGAAAGATTTTGCAGTGCCATTAGCAATAAAAATCGGTGAGCGTCAAAAATTATTCTGGAAATGGTATTCTCTCTCTCAAAAGGATGCTCTTGAGATACTTGAGCAATTTATAAGGGTTTATGAAAAGGCAGAGAAAGTTGAAGATGTTCAAGCAGTTAAAGAGGCAGCTCCAAGCGTAGAAGAAAAGGAACTAGGAGTAACAGAAAAGGTAGAGATCAAAGAGGATAGAGAAGAAGCTAAACGAGAGGTTGAAGGGGTCGAGGGGGTTGAAGAGAAAAGGAAGGATAGAGAAAAAGAGAAGATTAAGAAAGCGAGGGATTTCGAGTCTCATATCAAAAGATATTTTGAGGCGAATAAAATTAAAGCTCTTGAAGAGAGCATAATTAAAAAGGATAAAGAGATTGAATTTATTTTAGAAGTAAGTTCAGCTCTGGGAAAGATAAACTTCTTTGCAATTGCGAAAAATAAAAGGAATGTCTCTGTAACAGATATCACAATGGCATATCATCGCGGACAGGAGAAGAGGATGCCAGTAATATTTTTAAGTCCTGCGAAATTGAATAAAAAGAATGAAGAGAAGGCTAAGGAGCTAGGCATCACTTTTAAAGCATTGGAGCTTTAGAGGAAAAAATTTAAATAGCTGAAAACAGAATGAATAATGGGAAGAGTAAAATCACTGCAGATTAAGAAAGCCGCGAAGAAACTGTTTGAAGAAAACGAAAAACTTTTCACTACAGACTTTGAAAAAAATAAGAAGACCGTTGATAGATTGCTCTACACATCTAAGAAGATCAGAAATTCAATTGTTGGCTACGTAACGAGACTTGTTAAGCAAGCGAAGAAGTAACTCAGCATAACTTATAGTCATGCAATCGCATGCAAAAATACAAATAAAACACAAAAGCAAAAATGACAGGAGAAAAAATGGCTAAAGAAGGTAAAAGCGAAGACAATACAATTTTTATCGGCAGTAAGCCGTTTATGAATTATGTCACTGGTGTAGTGATGCAGTTCACTACGCAGAATGCAAATGAAGTGGCAGTGAAAGCAAGAGGAAAATTTATTAGTAGAGCTGTTGATGTGGCAGAGGTTGCGAGGAAACGCTTCTTAAAGGAGCAAGGCGTAGATGTGAAGAACATTACTATAGACAGCGAAGAATTCGAAGACAAGGACGGCAAGAGAATAAAGGTGAGCACAATTGAGATTGTTTTAACCAAGAAGAAATAAGCAAATAAGCTCTACTCTTTCTTTTTCTTTTTTTATTTTTTCTTTTTTCTTTCTTATTTTTCTCTTTTAGTTCTTCTCTTTTTCTCTTCTACCTAGAAAAATCCTCTTCTATAGTCTTGTAAGCTTGATTTAAACTTGTGCTTACTGCCTGGTACACTGCCTCATATAATCCTCTAAGTTTAAGAAGAAGTTTATTTTGTCTTGTAGTCTGCGGCTTTATGCCATTGAGCAGGGCTTCATATTCCAACCAACATTTCTCAGTATGGCTTTTACTCCCTCCAAAAAGTCTTGAAATATAGATGATAGGGGTATCTAAAAATGGAGCTACAATTGCAAGAATACTTTCTAATTCTGCCATAATCACCTTTAATTTATTTTATACTTAAACTTTCTTAAAACATGCAAGCGTCAAGGCCAAGCTTTGTCCTCTCACGAGAACGCAGCTAGGATGCCCCGCTTTTGCTTTTGAATGCCTCGGGAGGGATTTGAACCCCCGACATTTGGCTTGCTCAGATTTTGATGAAACTTTTTTAAAAGTTTCTCATGAGACCAACGCTCTACCAACTGAGCTACCGAGGCTTAATGAGAAAAGAAATTTAGAATTTATAAAGCCCTATGCTTACTCTGTCATCGCTTGTCTTATCGCCTTTGTTAATTCTTTTACCTCGCCTTCTGTATAAGTGTGATCTTCCCTTGTCCTCTTGCCTAAAGTTAAGCCATCACCTTTGTAACGAGGAACAATGTGAAAATGAGCGTGCATTACTACTTGTCCTGCTATGCTTCCGTTGCTTTGTTCGATATTAAATTCCTTATATTTAGTTGCCTTTAAAACCGCTTTGCTGACTTTCTTAATTGCCTTGACTAATTCTGCAAGAGTTGAATCTGGAATTTCGTTTAGTGTTGAATAATGCCCTTTCGGAATTACAAGAGTATGGCCAGGATTAACAGGAGCTATATCAAGGAAGGCCACGACCTTTGAATCTTCGTAAACTATGCTTGCAGGCAGCTGCTTTGCAGCAATCTTACAAAAAACGCAATCTTGATTTGTCATTCTTAGCTTAGCGTTTGTTACTTTTTAATTTTTTCTTTCTTAATGAACTTTCTTTCCTAAAGAAAGTTCTATGGACTCGCCGGGAATCGAACCCGGACCACACCCCAGCCAAGGGCGTATTCTTTAACGAACTTCTTTGGTTTGGCTTTTCTTGATTAAGTGCTCGGAAATTTCAATTTCCGGCATGCCAGAAAGCTCTGCTTTCTGAGCACTTCTTCCAAAGAAGTTTACCGTTGAACTACGAGCCCACACATTAAACAGAAAAAAGGAGGATTTAAACTTTATTAAGAATTTCTCTTAGCTTAGAATTCAAAGCAGAAATTTTAATTCTCTCCTGTTTCATGCTGTCCCTGTCTCTGATTGTTACATCATTCTTCTTAAGAGAATCGTAATCAATTGTTATTGCAAGAGGTACTCCGATCTCGTCAATCCTTCTATATCTTTTGCCAATGCTGCCGTCTTCATCATAAAAGCAAAGGAAATCTTTTCTTAATTCTTCATAAATCACCCTTGCTTTTTCAGGCAAGCCATCTTTGCTTACAAGCGGAAAGATGCCAACTTCTATTGGCGCTAACTTTGAAGGAAATGAGAATAGATTGCGTTCTTGCTCCTGCTTGAAGAAAATGTCAAGAAAGGCAAAAACATTTCTGTCAACTCCAAAGCTTACTTCAATTACATGGGGCAGAATCTTTTTCTTCTTCTCTTCTAAGTACACTGCAAGCTCTTTCTTGCTCTGCGGTTGATGACCTGCTAAGTCGTGGTCTGTGCGATAGTGCAAGCCTGCAACTTCTTTGAAACCTCCAAGTGTTTCAAGATTAATTTGAACGTCCCAATGATATTTATTGTAAAATGCTCTTTCCTCTTCACTTAGCTCATAAAATCTGAAATGTGAAGGCGGAATTTTTAATTGTTCAAGGAAGAAACGTTGCATCTTCTGCATATAATAAAGATAAAGTTTTGGCAGCTTAAGTTTCTTATTCGCCTCTTCGCAGCTCATTTCAACAATCTTGGCCTTTTTTCTCTCACCCACAGGCAGAAGCCTCAATTTGTAGCTCGCAATGCTTTTCCAATTTGTAAAATTATTAATCTCCTCAGGGTCAATAAAATTCTGAAGCTCTGCTTGTGTAAATTCACGCAAGCGGAAGAAAAGCTGCCTTGGAGAAATTTCATTTCGATAAGCCTTGCCTATCATTGCTATGCCAAGAGGCAATTTTTTACGCAAAGCCTCGAATTCGCGCTTGAATGCAAGATATGGATTTTGCGCAGTTTCTGGAGAAAGGTATGCAACTTCCTTGCTTCCAACTGCGCCAATAGTGATTGGAAACATCATGTTAAACCATTCAACTTTTGTTAGCTGTTGCAAATTGCACTTAGGGCATTTAAGTTTGTTTTCTCTGATTAGCTTATCCAAATCTTCTATGCTTAATCCTTCGGCTTTAATGTTGAGAACATCTTCTATAAGTTGATCGGCTCTAAAGCGAAAGTGGCATGCTTTACACTCTGTTAAAGGATCAGTAAAGCTCTTTAGATGTCCACTTGCTTTGAAAACATCTTCTGGCAGAATTGTGTTGCCTTCTATTTCATAGCAATTCTCTTCCAAGAAATAATTTCTCCAGAGATTCTCAAAGTTATTCTTCATTAATTTTCCGAGATGGCCATAAGTGTAAAATCCTGCTTTGCCGCCATAAATCTCAGCTGTTGGAAAGAAAAAGCCTCTGCGCTCAGCTATTGCTGTCATTTCTTTTAATTTGTCTTGCCTGTCTGCTTTGTCTGCTGCTGCTTCGCCTGCTGTCGCTTTGCTTGCATGTTTGTCCTGCCTGCCTTGCTTGTCCTGCTTTTCCGCTATCATGAAATCTCAAAGGAGGAAATAGCTTAAAAAATCTTTGCTTGCAACACAAGCAACTACAGCTGTTGCTTACTTCAGAAAATCAACAATATCAGCAACATTCAAGAAATTCTGCTCGAGTTGCAAGCCGGGACAAGCGGTGTTAATCCATACTTTGCATGAGAAATTTTCTAATTCGTTAAGAGGAATTGTATCTGATATGAATACAAATGCTTGCTTTCCTTTTTTCTCAAGCCGCTCTTTTAACATCATTGCCATTCTCAGATTTTCTTGGCCAGGCTTTACTGTAACAAGAACTCCAACTTTATCTTCATGCAAGAAATGAAGATAAGCAGCCTTTTTTTGTTTAAGAAACTTGTCTATTCTTGGTTGTGGAAGATATTCAAACTCCCCTTCAGCGCTGAGCAGATAAAGCGGTTTATGAACTCTAAATGCAAGATGTAGAGGATGAAAATCTCCGCTGCCTAAATATAAAAAGGCATCAATCTGCTGTGCCACTTTTGCTCCAGCATTAACATCGCAGCCTAAAATTTGGCCTTCATGCTGTGTAAGAGTTCCCTTAGCTAAGAAAACTTCCTTGCCAAGTCTCTCAAGCTCTGCTTTCACTCTCTGCAGTTGTGAGAGATGCTGCACTGTTGTTATCAGACCAATCTTCTGCTCCTCGATCTCAGAAAGCCTTGCTAAAGGAATTTCTTTCTTGCTTCTCGCTTCAATGTAGAGGACTTTCATATTCTTGCTGATGCTAAATAAATATTTTGCTCAAGTGTATGGCTTGTAAATTCTCCTTTGTAAGAGTTAAAGCTTTCTATTACGCCTTCCAGACTAACATACACTGCGCCATCAGAAATTTCTGGCTGATAAAAGTCAATAAGTTCTGCGTTTATAAGTCCTTTCTCCAAGAAAATTTTTTCCATCTCTGGAGTCTTGAGCATATTTAACGCAACAAAATCCCCTACTTTGGTT
>CAYICV010000022.1:0-7777 GCA_964362035.1 Candidatus Woesearchaeota archaeon
ATTTAAAAACCTTTCTTTGCTTCCTTCCTTTGCTTTCTTCAACCAATTTCAATCAACCTCTTTTGTGACTTTTTTAACAAAAGCCTGTGAAGCAAAGCCAACGACTGCAAAGGCAGCAGTTGCCGCAATAATATAAAACCAATCCATTATTTCAAGAGGAGTAACACTGAAAATCGCGTTTATGGGGGAGTAAATAACAATTATCTGTAAAATAATTGCAATTGCAATAGCAAACAAAAGACTTTTGTTATTGAATAGCCTGCCATACTGTGCTTTAATCATATATGCTCTCACACTCTCAAAAACAACAAGTAATGTGAAAACAATAGTCTGAGCCCTTACAACATCTGGGAGATAGCGTGAGAAAAGTAGAATGGATATTGCAGCAATAAGAAGGCCAATAAGCAAGATATTTATTGCCATCGTTTTGCTTATTATCTCATCATTTTTCTTTCGCGGCTTCCTTTTCATTATATCCTCACTTACAGGATCAGCTCCTAAAGCAAGTGCAGGCAAGCCATCTGTTACAAGATTAATCCATAAAAGCTGTATGGCAATTAATGGCAGCGCAATTTTTCCTGCAACTTTAAATCCTAAAAGAATTGCAAGGAATATAATTAGTACTTCTCCTAAATTTGAACTCAACAAGTAGTTTGTGAATTTCTTTATGTTGTCATACACCCCTCTTCCCTCTTCTATCGCAGCAACAATGCTCGCGAAGTTATTATCAACAAGTATCATATCAGAGGCTTCTTTAGCAACATCTGTCCCGCTGCCAACAGCGATACCAATGTCTGCTTTCTTAAGCGCAGGCGCATCATTCACTCCATCTCCTGTCATCGCAACCACTTCTTGCTTTTTCTGCAATGCATCAATAATTCTTAACTTATGCTCTGGATTCACTCTTGCAAAAACTGAGATTTCCTTGACTTTTCTGAGCAGCTCATCATCGCTAAGCATTTCAAGTTCTTTTCCTGTAATCACCTCTCCTTTAATCCCAATCTCCTCTGCGATTGCCTTTGCTGTGAGAGCATGATCTCCTGTTATCATCTTAACATCAATTCCAGCTTGCTTGCATTTCTCAATTGCCTGCTTAACTTCTATTCTTGGCGGATCAATCATTGCTTGCAAGCCGAGAAATATCAGCTTACTTTCATACTCTTTTTTTCTTCTCTCCTTCCTTTCCTTGAAAGGCTTGAACGCAAATGCTAAAACTCTCAGAGCTTGAGAAGCAAATTTCTCATTAATCTTTAAAATTTCCTTTTTATCTCTATCAGAAATCTTTCGTACCTCCCCATTTTCATAAATTCTATCACACAATGCAAGCACAACTTCAACAGCACCTTTTGTGAAAACTACTCTGCCTTCCTCGCTTTCCTTGCCTTTCTTGGTTTTATGCACAGTTGTCATCATTTTTCTTTCTGATGTGAAAAGGACTTCATCAACTCTAGGATATTCTCGCTCCAGAACTTCTTTTTTCATGCCGGCTTTTTCAGCAGAAACAATTAGTGCAATTTCTGTTGGATCACCAATAAGATTATGAAGAGTGGCATTGTTATTAAGGCAACCAATTTTAAGAAGCAGCTTAATTCCCTTTGCTTCTTTTGTTTCTGCTGTTTCTTTCGCCTCCTTCGCCTTCAATTCAATCTCTTTTTCTTCAAACAAGAATTCTCCTACGCCTTCATAGCCCCTGCCAGTTACCTCTATAACCTCCTTATTAACATAAATCTTCCTGACAGTCATCTCATTCTTAGTTATCGTTCCTGTTTTATCAGCACAAATAACAGTAGTTGAGCCAAGAGTTTCAACTGCAGCAAGTTTTCTCATAAGGGCATTTCGCTTTATCATCCGCTGAGTCCCAAAGGCGAGAGAGATTGTCATTACAACAACTAATCCTTCAGGGATTGCTGCAACAGCAAGGCTTACTCCAATAAGAAGCATGTCAATAATATCGCCTCCTTTCAAAAATCCACCAAAGAAGACAATAAGGGCAATAAGAATAACAGCAATGGTTATCACTTTTCCAAATTTCTTTACCTTTGCTTGAAGTGGAGTTTCTTCTCTCACAATCTCTTTTAGAAGGCTTGCGATTTTTCCAATCTCGGTTTGCATGCCTGTTGCAGTAACTATTGCCTTACCTTTCCCATTAACAATACTTGTGCCAGAAAAAACCATGTTCTCCTGCTCTGAAATTGCAACATTCTCCTTAATGACTTTAACAGGATTCTTGCTTACAGCAGTGCTTTCCCCTGTCAGAATTGCTTCCTGTGTTTTAAGCTCCTTTTCTTCCATTAAGCGGCAATCAGCAGGAACTTTATCCCCAACTTCAAGCAGAACAATATCGCCAAGAACTAATAATGCAGAATCTATTTCCTTTACTTCCCCTTCCCTTAGAACTCTCGCTTTTAAGCTCTCCAGTTTCTTAAGAGCCTCAATTGACCTTTCTGCTTTATACTCTTGCACAAAACCGAAGATGCCATTAAGCAAAAGAATGCTCGCAATCGCAATTGAATCAACAACCTCGCGCAGAAAAGCTGAAACAACAAGAGCAGCCATCAGAATGAAAACTACTGGACTATTAAACTGTTGAAAGAAAATAAGCAGACGAGAAATCTTATGCTCAACCTTAATTTCATTCCTGCCATACTTTTGCAGGCGAGAAGAGGCCTCCTGCTCGCTAAGGCCGTTTGCACTAGGACTGCCCTGCAGCTCCTTAAGCACTTCTTTCTGACTTAGCTTATAAGCTTCCATCCTCTCTTTCCTCTTTTTACACTTTATTTTCTATAAATTTATGCAACTTTTTAATAATCTTTAAAATCTCTGGCTCTTTTCTTTTAAGATATGGGGTCTCGACAAAGAACCCATCATAAGCAATTCTATTTCTTAGAACTCTTAATTCATCTAATAGTGATATTTCATATTCACTAAATTCTTTGTATCCTTCCTTTACGTAGTCTAGTAAGTCTTTATGACTCAAAGTTTTATATCCATCAATAAGCAGAATAGCTGTTAACAATTCTTTTATTATTTCATAGTAATCTGTAATTATTAGTGATGCAAACTTTTCTTTGTCAGACTTATTAATTCTTTCTAATAAAAGAGCTGTCATTTTAAGAATGCTCCTCGCCTTTTCTTTATCCGGGGTTATTTTTATTAAATCCATTCTAAAAGCTAATAGGCTTTCAAATAGCCACTTAGTTTTATTCCATTTATTATATTGTTTTTTAACTCTTTGCTAAGCTTTGAGAATCTTTCCTCAAAAAATAAAGCGATCCTTCTATTGAGAATTTTTTCATATTTTCCTAGATTAAGTTTCTTTTCAATAGATTGAACAAAGATGTCTATATCACTTGTTTCTACATCTTCTCCTCTTGCCGCACTTCCAAAAAGGCTTATTATATCGGGCATACAAGCATCACCGATATAATCTACTAACCCTGACTTCTTCATTCTTTCCAGCAGATCAGTTGTTTTGTAGAATTTAAATAGCTCATTTTCTCTGTTTGCTTTATATGTTGGATAAAGCCCTCTTTTTGTTACTAATACTACGCCCTCCCTCTGAAGTTCTTTTAAATATCTTTTAACAGAAGGCACGGCTATTTTTACTTTTCTGCTTATCTGCCTCAGTTGAAAACTCTCAGTAGGAAAATCAAAGAATGCTTGCAAAATCCTCCACTTGTTATAATTTTGTAACATCTGTAATAAATAAGTAACATCTGTTATTTAAATGTTACGGTTACTGATTTTAAGCTTTCGGCCTCTCCATCCCTCTTTTGATTCTTCAGTCTAAAGCAAGCAAATTTGAAATTTAAAGGTTTTTGTTTCAGCTGAAACAACAAGAACATCCAAACTAACACTAAGCTAACTATATCAACTGAATCCAAGAATTCCTGAAAATGCATTTTTAATTACAGAACGCACAATAAAGAAAATTGCAAAAGAAAGTGCAAGCAAGAATGGAATGTACTTTACACCAGCCTTTTCTTCCCCCTTTGAGATTAAGCCAAGAATTAAGCTGCCCAATATTGATGTTGTTGTTAATATGAGCATTAAATACATAGTAATAAATTGTGGTGTAACACTAATTGTTGTTAATGTAAGAGGCAGTTGAGTAGCAGTGGCCTTAGGTAATTCAACTTGCGCAAGCTGAGTTGCGAGGACTTCTATTAGGTATGAGCTAAGGGCAAATAAAGCGGGGGCGCCAAATCCGACAGCAATGAAAATAAAGATGACATACATTAAAACACTGCTTCTAACCTTCTTATCAACAAATTCCTGATCTCTCATATTTATTGCAATCTGTTCAAGCAAGGAAGAGAGTTCACCTCCAGATGCAAGTCCTGAATTAATAAGTTGCACAGCTTTCTTCAGTTTTTCAGATTTGAAGCGATAAGACATTTCTTTTAGTGCAGCGGCTATGCTTTTGCCAGTTGCAATCTCTCTCCCAATTCTGTCAATTTCTTCCTTAAGTAACCCAAACTCTTCTCTGCCACTAAGAAGCAATGCCCTTTCAGTTGTCATTCCGGCTCTGAGATTTGAGGCCATTAATTGCAGAGCATCTGGCAGAACTTCCTCTATCTTTTTTGAAACATTATCTGCGCGCAAGGCTAATGAATAGTAGAAAAAGACTTCTATAAAGAAAAACATTAAAACAAACATCAGCGCAGAAAAAACTAAACTAAAGAATCTTGAGAAGATGAATCCAATTATTAGAGCGAGGATTAAACCATTAAAGACAAAAAAGCCAATGGCTCTTTCAGCATCTCTTAATCTCGCATATTTTGCATTCTCTTCATATTTCTGTTTTAACTTTCTCGGCATTACTTTCGCAAATATTCTCATCTTTCCAATATCTTAGTTAATTTAAAGTAGATTAGGCCTCCTAGATTTTATCATACCTAAAAACATTATTTGAACAAATATCATAAATGTGTAAAACCCCCATAAAATTAATTGCATAACCGTTTGTGATAGTGAAATAAGAGAAGCCAGAATAATCATAAATGTAATTGCGAGAATTGGTAGAATAACTGCAATAATCATGTAAAACATGCTAAGCGGTGATAAACGAGATCCATACTCTTGGATTTGTACTATCTGTTCGTCAGCAAGTGTTTTTATGCTTTCTCTTACAACAGCCACCATGTTAGCTCCTGAAGTCAAACCATTGCTTATCTGCCAAACTGTTCTTCTAAAGAATATGGAAGGATTTTTTGCTCCCATCTCTGCTAACACCTCTGTTTGCGGAACGCCAGCATTTATTCTTCTGACAGCTTTGCCGAATTCTTTACTTACTTCTCCATAATCTGCATTTGAGACATTAACAAGGACATTAAAGATTGGCACGCCTGAGTTAAGCTGAGCTAACATGTCTTGCATTGCAGGCATAAGATTCTTTTCTATATTCCTAACCTTCCTATTAACTATTATACCCGGATAAATTAACGCATTTACGAAGACAAATAATGACAGCAAAAGAGAAGCAAGCAAGGCAAATACAATTACCTGGATCTTAAAATAAATCTGGAGAGCATTAAGAACTATTAATGAAAAAATAAAAAATAAAATTGCATTGTTTAGCGCCGATGTTATATACTCCCCCTTCTTCATATCAGATTCAGCCTGTTTAAGGAGCAAATCTAAGTGTGGAAAGCTTCTCGCAATCCTCTCCGCGATAGGGTGAAATAGTGTCAGCCTTCTCAAAATCTTCATCGGCAAAAGTGAAAAAGGAAGTCTCATCTTACATTGTAATTAATTTTTAGCCATATTTTCCAGATTTTTAATGATTCTCGATAATTTTCAACTTTTGAACAAACTTTGCAACTTTTCATTTTTGTTTACAGCTCTAAGCAACTCCTCTTTGTCAGAATAATATAACTTCATGACTTTGCTAATATCCTCGGTAGTTCTTATCTTATTCTTAACAAACCACGATAAAATTTTTTTCCTATCTGCTAACTCTTTATTAATATCATTTATGCTCATCCCTGTATATCTACCAATATCATCAATGAATTGTATACTCTTTGCATGCTCAACAATTTTATCTTCTGTTGGCTTGTATCTGAAGATTATGTTTGGCGTAACTCTGTCTTCTTCCACAATGAATTCTGCAACTTGTGAAACCCTTCTTATCCCTTTTCTCCTGTCCCTAAAAAGGACAACATTTAGATTAACTGCTTTAAGCAAATTTGTGGGTACGCTAATTGGCGGATGCGTTAATCTGCTTATTGTTTCTGATGTAGTATCAGCATGAACTGTCGCATAAACGCTATGACCTGTATGCATTGCTTCGAAAAGAACTTCGGCTTCTCTTTGCCTTCTGATCTCTCCGACAATTATTCTATCCGGGCGCATACGCAGAGCATTAACAAGTAAATCAAGCATTGTAACTTCTCCTTTGCCCTCGGGATTTGGTTGCCTTGTTACAAGAGGCTCCCAATAAAGTGTTGCAGGCAGATTTAATTCGCGAGTGTCTTCAATGCTAACAAGTCTATGATTTGGAGGAATAAAAGGCATACATACATTAAGGAAGGTTGTTTTTCCGCTAGCGGTGCCTCCACTGAAAAGAATGTTCATTTCATACTCTATTGCCAGCCACAATGCTGCAAAAACATCAACACTACAAGTACCGTTTTCAATTAAATCTGTCACAGTCCAAGGATCTCTTCTGAATTTTCTGATTGTTATTGTGTTGCCTTTAGTTGAAATCGGATAGAGAATTGCATTGGCTCTGTCTCCTGTGATGAGATGAGCATCAAGTAAGGGTGTAAGTGTGGAAATCTGCCTTCCAACTCTTCTTGCAATAATATTTGAGAAATTAATTATCTCCTCTTCACTTCTCGGCTTAACATTTGCATCGATCCAACCATATTTTTTATGATAAACTCTTATTGGCTCTTTGACACTAGTAATAACAACTTCTTCTAGTTCTGGGTCGTTAAGTAAGAACTCTATTTTATCCAACCCTAACATTTCCTGCATCATCCTACCTATTATCAAGTTCTTCGTAGTTTTGCTTATACCTGGCACTTTCTCATCAAGAATTTGCTCAGCTTTCTCTCGGAATCTTTTCTTTAGACTTTCGAGTGCAGTGGGCTCAAGAATTTCAGTTCCACTAACAACTACTTCGCTTACAAGTTCATTTCTAATCTCATTAATTAAGGCCTTCGTTACGAGAGAGAATTCTGGGATTGTTATTTTATAAAGAAGGCCTCCTACACTCTTTTCGATGCTCACATTAATCTTAACATTGTCTGCTTCTAGTTCATAAGTCTCAAGCGTTTTCTCCTTTTCTTTTATTACTATAGTTTTTTTTACTTTTTTGCTGCTTTTAACACTCTTAGCTAAGACTCCAGCTTTTACTTTCGCCTTTACTTTACTCTTTCTTACTTCTAGCACTTTTACTCTTGCTGTTCTTGCTCTCTTTGTTTTTGGATGCAGTCTCTTTGCCTTGGCTTTTGCCCCCTCTCTTTTGCCCTTCCTTTTCACTTTTACTTTCGCCATTTTATTTTTATTCCCTCATAAAACTCTTAGATTTTAACTTTAATATTGAACTCCCAAATGCAGGCACTACCAACTCAGCAAGGTCATTATTCTGCAAAATTCGTGCCCATTCCTCAGCTTTTCTCAGTTCGATTTTGAATATCTTTGCGATATCTATAATTTTAAGGGCCTTTTTTTCCTCTAATAACCCATAAAGCACATCTAAGGGAGTCTTCTCTTTACTAAGGGTGCTTAGCCTCTCTTTTGTTATTCTCTGCAATTTTTCAATCTC
>CAYICV010000023.1:0-7450 GCA_964362035.1 Candidatus Woesearchaeota archaeon
TCCTCGTAGAGGAAAACTCATCTGCTCGCATCGGATAAAAGAGGACGAAACCATAACCTTTAAAAAGTTGGAAAGTCTTACTTTTACATGGCAGAGTTAACAAAAGTAACTTCTAAAGGGCAGGTAGTTATTCCGCAGCAAATTAGAGAGGAGCTTAAGCTGAAAGAAGGCTCAAAAATGTTAGTCAGTAGAATAGGGGATATTGTTATTTTGAAAAGGATTTCTTTACCAGATCCAAAGGAGGAATTTAAAAGGCTAACTAAATGGGGCGAGGAATTTGCTAAAAAGAAAGGAATTAAAAGTGAAGAGGATGTTGTTAGAATAATCCATAAAAGAAGAGGTTAAAGTGTTTAAGGTTAGGGTTAGGCCAAAAGTTGTTTTAGATACAAACATTTTTATTTCTTCTATATTCTGGCGTCTTGGAGCTCCGCATAAGGTTGTTGAGTTAGCATTGGATAAGAGAATTCAGGTTTTTATTTCTGTAGACATCCTAAAAGAATTAGAAAAGGTTTTGAGAAGAGATTTCGAAGAGCCTGAAGAAATGATATTAAGGCAGCTAAATTTAATCCTCAGTTATGCTACTTTAGTTAAGCCAAGAATAAAATTAAGTATTGTTAAGGAAGATGAAGCAGATAATAGGATTTTAGAGGCTGCTCTCGAGGCAAAAGCAGATTATATGATAACAGGAGATAAGCGTCTTTTAGCTTTAAGAGAGTTTAAAGGGACTAAAATTGTTGCCGCGAAAGAATTTATAGAGAATTTCTCAGAGAAAGATTAATATATTAAAGTTCATATTAGATTAAATCAAAAAAGAGGCAGGCAAAAGCAAAGCAAAAGAGGCAAAAGAAAATGCTATTCAAGCCCACAACGCAGCTATTTGGTTATGAAGTAGTTAAAGAAGGTAGAGAAGATATTATGTATGTTAATTGCTTTGGCTATCCTCTAGTGCCAAGCATTTCAGACGATGCTGCTATAATGGCTCGCGTTATTGACAACTTAATTGAGAATCCCAAAATTAATCGCATTGTGCTTTCTCAGCAGAAGAATTACGTCTACTCACACGAAAAAACACGCTTGCTTGCAGAGATCGCGAATATCTACACTTACTTGCTGCGGCAAGAGCAAATTCTAAGTTTAGATGCTTCTCAACAAATTTCAGGAAAGCTTAGCACTATTCAATATCTTGTTCTTACCCTTCTCCGCTCTGACCCTATTGGCTGTTCTGTTTTTTCTAAAAGACTTCTGAGGGAAGAAAGAGTCTTGCCTTCTGCAAACGCTGAATTTATTAGCAGATTAGAAAAAATTGAAAGCTTGCTAGAGAACAGCAGACTTCTTGCTTTGGCGCGCGACAAACTTGCTGGCCATCGCGTTGGAGACAGAAGTATTTATGCAGACATATTTAGGCCAGATGTTTTGCCCAACTTTACCTTTACACGTTTAATGGCAGATTTGCCAAGAGATGCTGATATGATTGAAGAGTATGCGATAAAGGGCTTTGAAGAGGCAGATGTAACTGTTCTGCGTAAAAGAAATGAAGTTAAACATTTTTATCATTTAATGCCCCCAGAGTTTAAACTAGATGAAGATAGCTTGCTCCTCTTAGATTTAGCAAAGCAAGTCCTGCAAGAACATCGTCCAAGAGCAGAGGAATTTCTTGATCCTGAAAGAATGCGCAGTGTGTTCTTTAATATCGCTCGCGACTTATTGACAGAGCTTGCCTCTTCGAGGAGAATTAAATTAACTTATACACAGCTAAACAATCTTGCTTCTATCTTAGTAAGGCATACGGTTGGTTTTGGGTTAGTTGAGATTTTGCTTGCTGATGAAAGACTGCAAGATATTGTTATTAATGCTCCTATCGGCATTACTCCAATTTTTGTTAAGCACGCAGATTATGATGAATGCGTAACTAATATTATTCCTTCACAGGAAGATGCAGAAAGCTGGGCAGCAAAATTCAGACTCATTTCAGGAAGGCCTCTTGATGAAGCGCATCCAATTCTTGATACAGATTTGGCATTGCGCGGAGTTAGAGCAAGAGTTAGTGTTATTCAGCAGCCGCTCTCTCCCGATGGCTTAGCTTATGCATTTCGCAGACATAGAGAGAAGCCTTGGACTTTGCCACTTTTTGTTAAAAATAAGATGCTCAATCCTTTAACAGCAGGCCTCTTCAGTTTTCTAATTGATGGCGGAAGAACAATTTTAATTGCTGGCACTAGAGGAAGCGGTAAAACTTCTTTGCTTGGTGCTCTTCTCTTTGAATTAATGCCAAAACATCGTGTTATTATTATAGAAGACACTCTTGAATTGCCTGCAGATTCTCTGCGAAAATTAGGTTATGATGTTTTGCGAATGAAAGTTCGCGCAGCGTTGTTGAAAGAAACAACAGAAATTGCTGCTGATGAGGGAATTCGCACTTCACTGAGATTAGGCGATAGTGTCTTAATTGTAGGAGAAGTAAGAAGCCTAGAAGCAGCAGCACTTTATGAAGCAATGCGTGTTGGAGCTCTTGCGAATACTGTTGCAGGAACAATTCATGGCGCGTCTCCATACGCGGTCTTTGACCGCGTAGTGAACGATTTGAAAGTTCCAATTACAAGCTTTAAGGCTACTGATGTTATTGCAGTTGCTAATCCTATTAAAAGTCCTGACGGCTTGCATTCTTGGAGAAGAATTGTGCAGATGAGCGAAGTAAGAAAGAAATGGAGAGAGGATCCGCTAGCAGAGAAAGGCTTTGTTGATTTATTTAGATACAATGCGGAGCAGGATGAATTAGAGGCAACAGATGAACTAAGAAATGGAGAGAGTGAAATCTTAAAGGAAATAGCAGGAAATGTAAAAGAATGGGCAGGCAACTGGGACGCTGTTTGGGAAAATATTATGCTGCGAGCAAAGATAAAAGAAGAGCTTGTTAAAAGAGCAGAGAAATTGTCTCAGCTGTTAGAGGCAAGATTTGTTATGCATGCAAATAATGCATTCCATAATATCTCTGATTCTGTGCTTCGCGAAGTTGGTGAGCTTGATAGTAAACGTATCTTTACAGAATGGCAGCTCTGGCTGCAGAGAGAAATTAAGAGGCAAAGGTTTTAAATTGTGATTTGCTAATTCTATAAATAAAAGAGGAATGGAAGAAGATATAATTAGGAAGTATAGCGAGAAGCTGGAGAAAAGTTTAGGCTACGAAGATATCGAAGCCAGCAGTTACACTCGTGAGTACTTGCAATTTAAAGAAGAAGCTCTTCGAGAGTTAACCTTTTACGAGAAAGCAGCAAAGCTTAGCGGAGCAATCTTAAAAGTTAAGCCATCTCAGCGCGACATCAGAAAATTTGAAGAAGCTCTACAAAGGCTGCAACTTGAAATTTCTCCTGCTGAAGCAATGAGCCTTGCAGTAAATGTTTTCATTCTTTCTTTAGTGCTTAGCATTGCATTATTTGTATCTTACTTTTTCCTTACAGGCACTTTTGCATTTCTCTATCTTCTACTTGGAATTGCATTCTCATCCTTTATCTTTTACTATTTGCATGCATTTCCTTTCATCCAAGCAAAGAAGTGGCAACTTAAAGCTTCCTCGCAGTTAGTGCAAGCCTTGCTTTACATTGTAATTTATATGAAGCATACTCCAAATCTTGAGAGGGCAATTAAATTTGCATCTGATAATCTTCAAGCGCCACTTGCTCTTGATTTTAAAAAGATTTTCTGGAATGTTGAAACAGGAAAGTATGCGAGCATAAGAGATAGCATTGAT
This sequence comes from Candidatus Woesearchaeota archaeon, assembly GCA_964362035.1. GTDB lineage: Archaea > Nanobdellota > Nanobdellia > Pacearchaeales > UBA12030 > CAYICV01. The sequence continues at coordinate 3,746 of CAYICV010000023.1, forward strand.
GCCTATTTGGAAAGCTGGCGAGAGAGCAGCATGGAGTTTGTTGAAGCAATGCATCTTATTGAATCCTCTTTGTATGAGCCAATCGAATACAAGAGAGTTGCAATTCTTGAAAAGAGCATTGTAGTCATGATGGAAGGCGTTGAAGAAAAAATGCTGACTTACACGCATAACATTACAGCGCCTCTCACAAATGTTTACATGCTTGGCATTATTCTGCCAACTCTTGCTCTCGCACTCATCCCTCTTGCATCTGCATTGCTCGGCGGCTTGCTTACATGGCAGCACATTATCCTCTTCTTTAACATTATCATTCCCTTCTTTGTTTTCTATCTTACTTCACAGATTTTGCTGACAAGGCCTACTGGTTATGGAGAAGCCGAGTTGTTAGAGGCACATCCTAATTATCAAGAATATAAGAGCAAGATGCCCATACTAATTGCCTTTTTTACAGCACTTCCTTTCTTTGTGATAGGCATTCTACCTTTATTGCTCTATTCTCCAGTCATCTCTTCGGCTATTGGCTTGCAAGATTTTGAATTGCCTTTTCTCGGCAAGTTTTTTGATTTTAAAGAGCTTAATGGCAGCTTAGTTGGCCCCTTTGGAGTTGGAGCAATGCTTCTCAGCCTTTTCTTGCCGCTCAGCATTTCATTATTCTTTGCCATAAATTACAGCATGAAAACAAGCAAACTGATTAAAACAAGACAAGAAACTAGGAAGCTTGAGAATGAGTTTAGTTCTGCCCTGTTTCAGTTAGGCAATCGCCTGGCAGCAGGAGTGCCTGCTGAAATGGCATTTGGTAGAGTTGCGCAAGTTCTGCAAGACACACCAACAGGAAGATTCTTTGGCTTAGTTAATACAAATGTTCAAAACGGAATGAGTGTGAAAGAAGCTATTTTAAATAGGCAGAGAGGAGCAATAACCTTTTTCCCTTCATCACTTATTAAGACTTCAATGTTTATTCTTATTGAAGGAGTGCGTAAAGGATTAAAGATAGCAGCAGAGAGCATGATGAGCATCGCAGAGCATGCTAAGAACATTCACCGCATTGAAGAGCGGCTTAAAGATTTGGTTGCAGATGTTGTTATTAGCATGAAGAGCAATGTAACATTTCTTGCTCCAATTCTTGGCGGCATTGTTGTTGGCCTCGCAGCCATGATAACTTTAATTATCAATCAACTTTCAACTTTGCTAACAGCGCAAGCCACTGAAGGAGTGGACGGTCTTGGAGGCGCAGCTGGCGTAGTAACTCTTTTTGAAGTTGAGAAGATGATTCCTCCTTATTTCTTACAAATTGCGATAGGCCTTTACTTAATTCAGATAGTTTTCATTTTGACTGCTACGGTTGTTGTAATTGAGAATGGCTCTGATAAGTTAACAGAGAAAAATGAAATTGCAAAAAGCCTTTACAAAGGAATTTCACTTTATCTTATTGTAGCATTGCTATCAATTTTAATCCTCAGCTTGCTTGCTTCACTTGTCATGCAGCAAGTTGGGCCTTTAGGATAGTCCAAAAATGAAAAAAGAAAAAGAAACAGAGATTTTACTTGCAAGGCATGCTGAGAGCAAGTTAAATCCAGAAAGAATTTACACTAGCAAGCCAGAGAATGATAAAGGGCTTAGCGCGCTTGGAAAATGGCAGGCGAAGAAGTTAGCAACTCGCTTGAAGAATGAGAAGATAGATGCGATTTATTGTTCTCCTATTCCGAGAGCTATCGAAACTGCTACTTCAATCGCAAAAGTCTTGAAAAAGAAGATTATTGTTAGCAAAAACTTCCGAGAGCCCGATATGGGAAAAGTCGAGCTAATGCCTGAAAAAGAAATTGCGAGAAGATATCCAAAGCTTGCAAAAGTTTGGTTTTATGGTGATGTTACCTCTGTGCAGATTCCAGGCGGAGAGAGTTATAAGCACATGCAGCAAAGAAGCTGGCAGGAATTTGTTAAGCTTGCAAAAAAGCATCATGGCAAGAAAATTTTAATTGTAACGCATCATGCAACTGCAGGCGCTATAATCTGCAAGATTTTCGGCACACTAAGAATTTACAATTCTCTCAGCTTATTTAATGCATCTCTTAGCTCAATAATCCTGAAGGACAAAAAATTTAAAGTAAGATATCTTAATGATATCTCGCACTTGAGAGATTTGAGATGAAGGAAATGAAAAAAAGAGGAATTGTTATGAATTATATAGTTAGATTAATTTTAATACTCTTAATAATAGGCGCGATTGCATTTGCGCTGCTATATGCTTTGCGGAATATACTAAAATGAAAAGAGGCGCAATAACACAACAGCAACTTGCCGTCACGGTAATTATTATAATTGGCTTTGGAATAATTGCAACCTTTATAGCTAAGCCATTTATTCCTTACTTTAAGGAAGAGGCAGACGATGAAACATGCAGGACCTCTGTTTTACTCCGTTCTAATGTTATAGCTAAGCTACTGCCGGCTAAACTTCCATTAAGATGTCAGACAAGCAAAGAACAAATTTCAACTACCGATGAAGCAGAAATAAAAAAGAAATTTGCAGATGAATTAGCGAGTTGTTGGAATATGTTGGGAGAAGGCAAAGTAGATTTTTTTTCAGTTACTTATGGTGATTGGGGACCTGAACCAGCAACACGATGCGTAATCTGTACAGTATTGGAGTTTGATGAAAATGTTAGACAAAGAGTGAACGAAGTTAAAGGCTTCGGCGAATATCTTGAAAAAACAAAACTTAAAGAAAAAGGAGTTACATACATAGAATATCTAACTAACACAAATGGCGCCAAATTCGGAGTTGAAACAGATGTTGATGCAAGCATATCCACAGAACAAAAAAGCTACGCTGTTATGCTTACAGCAGCAAAAGATGTTAATTCTTTTGGTGACTTTTTAAATGTCATTGTGCCAAGAGCAGGAGTTGGGGCACTAGGGGGAATAGGAATTGGAGTAATCTTTTTTGGTGTTGGTGCTGTTCCGGCAGCAGGAGTTGGAGTAGTAGCTGGAACTTTAGAGTCAATTGGAGTAATTATAAAGGCAAGGATTCAAAGAGGATTAATAGGCTGCGAAGGAGATGCTGGCTGCATGGCTCTTCTTTTAATCCCTTATGATAAAGATGCAATCTTGGGCGCAGGTTGTAAGACCCTAAATAGCATACCCTAGCCCCAGCTAATTAAATAAAATAAAAGCAAGATGCAAAGCAAGATGCAAAGCAAGATGAAAAACAAAGGAGCAATTGTTTGGAACGAAACTGCGTGGTGGATTCTTGCATTACTTGTAATTGGTGTTGTAGTTCTTGCTTTCTTTTTTATGAGAAAATATGGAATTAATCTCTTAGATGAAATTTTTAGGAAAATTAGGATAAGGTAAAATGCCAGCAGAAGCAACAAAAAATATTGTCTATGCAATTCTTGCTATAGTAATTATTTTAATCAGTGCTTTTGCTTTATGGTCTTTCGTTCTTAAACCTCTATTAGAGCAGTTCGGCTTAGACAAAAAAGAAGTAAGCAGGGAAGAGTTTATTGCAAGGGTTGCTTCTAGACTTATTGAAAAAGTTGAAGTTTCTTGTTTGCATGGGCCGGTTACTCTTCCTTCCGATGCTGGCTGCACTGTGACAGTGCATTTAATCGAAAGACCTACTTATAAAGCACAATACTTTCTTGATGCAATAAAAGATGGCAAGGAGATAGAATCTAAAACTGAGACAGTTGTTGCAAAAATC
>CAYICV010000024.1:0-7231 GCA_964362035.1 Candidatus Woesearchaeota archaeon
TAGAGGAAGTTTGTAGAAGTTGTAAAGAAGAAGAATTTGGAGGCCACGAGAAAGCTGGGGGTTGCTTGATAAGGAAAGGAACAGAAAAAGTTTTTATAGACAAGATTCAAAGCATGCTTGCCTAATTTGTTCAATTTGGTTAATCAATGTTAAAATTTATGTTAATGCAGCTAATTCAAAATGCCTAAAGAAAAATTTTATCCAGTTTACTTTCCAATTGTAAAGGAAGAAGTAGCGCATATTATCGTAAAGGATGAAAAGGCTATGTTAGGCAGGCATGTAAAATGCGACTTATCTGCCATAACAAAAGGAAAACTTGGCGAGCTGGGTGGATTAGTAAATGAGATAAAAAGCGGAAAAGTTTATGCTAGTCTTACTGCAATTAGACTTTATTCAACTTACATAAGAAGATTCGTGCATAGAGGAATAACAAAAATTGATGATTCTTTTAGTGTAGAGAGTACTGATAAGAAGAAGCTACAGATCAAGATAGTACTAATGACTAGGAAGAAGGTTAAAGGGAAAGTTGAGAAAGCGTTGAGAAAAGAAGCCCGAGACTTTCTTGCGAAAACAATCAATGCTGCGACAGCAGAGGACACTTTCGTAGAAATCTTGCAGGGCGAATTGCAGAAAAAGTTAAGCAAAAAGCTTAAGAAAGTTTATCCGCTTTCATTCTGTGAGATAAGGGAAGTGTTGTTGAAGAAATAATTTTGTTAGCGCTGATAAAACTGCCCGGAAGTTAAGAAGGACAGTTTATTTTGTAGCAGCTATACGCAGAACAGTATACGCAGAATAGATAAGATTTTAAAATTCTCTTTTCTTTTTCATTCTAAGCCTCGGTAGCTCAACGGTAGAGCAACTGCCCTGTAAGCAGTAGGTTGAGGGTTCAATTCCCTTCCGAGGCTTCGGCAAACAAAGATGATAAAGATATATGAAATTCCGAAAGAAAAGTTAAGCGAGCTGAAGAAGATATTAGAAGCTGAAGACAAGCCTGCTGAAGAGCTTGGAATTGAGATTGAGAGTAAGAAGGGAAAGGAGACTGTAAGAGAGAAGGCAATGAGATGGCAAGTAAATGAGTTCAAAAAGCAAGGTTATCTTCTGAGAGATGCTAAGGCTCTCAGCATTAAAAGCGAGGGCAGCTTCCTTTACATCTCTGCCTCTGATGATTTTTTTGAAAGAAATGAGAAAATATTACTTGATATTGGAGTAAGAGTTTTGAAAGGTAAAGAACTTGAAGATGTTAAAGTAAAAATTGAAGGGGCTGAGGAAGAAGCTGCCTCTGGCATTGGAAGTATTTTTGGATAATTGGGCCCGTGGTCTAGTGGTTATGACGTCGCCTTTTGAATTATAAATTCAGGCGAGGACGTGGCGGAGATCAGCGGTTCGAATCCGCTCGGGCCCATTTTGCTTTAATAGCTAACAAACGGCTAACAAAAGGGTAATAAAAACATAAAAACACAAAAAGTCTCTTCGAAAGGTTTTTAAAGCTAAGGAGTGAGAAAATAGCAACCTATAGAGGTAAAATGGATAAAGGAACGAAAACATTTTTAGGTTGGGCAGGGATAGTACTTGGAGTGCTAGTGTTCCTAGTGGGATTTCAGGCAGTTGCTACTATAGTAGGAGCATGGGCAAACTATATACTAGGCATTCTAGTGTTCATCCAGGGAATCTGGCTATTAAGCACAAAGGGTTAAGTGAGCTGAAGCCTAAAAATGAATAAGAAGGGGGATTGATGTAACTAAATTTTAGTTTACTTAATTTTTATTTTCTTTCTTTTTTCTTTTTATTTTTCTTTATCCTATTGTGATTTCCTTAATTTCTATTTATAAAAGTAAATTTATAAAGTAAGATTTATATATTCTTTTAGCTCCGCAGCCAAAAAGAGGATGAAAAAAGGACAAGTAACTATTTTCGTTGCAATAGCTGTAATTATTCTAGCCTCTATACTTCTATTTTTCCTTCTTCGTAGAGAGATTTTTCCTGCGCGAGCAGAAGCGGTTCCGATAAAGTTAAGGCCTTTTTCTGAGGCCTATTCGCTTTGTTTAAGAGAGCTTGCTGATGAAGGCACCACCTTGCTTGGTCAGAGAGGAGGCTACATTTACTTGCCTGAAAAACAAGAGGGCAGCGATTTTATGCCATTTGGGAATCAACTAAACTTTCTAGGCAATGAAATTCCATACTGGTTTTTCATATCGGCTAATGGTTTGCAAGAGCAGCAAGTGCCAAGCATTTTTTCAATGGAAAAGGAGCTGCAGCGCTACGTAGAGGAGAATGTTGAAAGATGTGATTCTATTATCTCACAATTTGCTGAGCAAGGGTTTGAAATTGAGAAGAAAGGAACTGCTGAGGTAAATGCAAGGATAAGAGAGGAGGATGTTTCTGTTAGGGTATTTGCTCCGCTTTTAGTTAAGCTCGCAGATGCAAGAGCAAGAGTAGATGTTTATGAGCTTGCATTGCCAATAAGTTTAGGCAGGAGTTTCAATTCTGCGAAGAAGATTATGGATAAAGAAAATGCCGATTTCTTTGTTGAAGAGAAGACAATTGATGCACTCTTCCTTTACGATGAACTGCCTTCTACAAAAACAACCCTTGAGTGTAACCCAAGAAATTGGGACTTTGAGGAAGTTGAGAATGACTTAAAAATTGTTTTGGAAAATAATCTGCCATTCATGAAAGTTAAGGGTACAAATTATGCGAAGGCGGAGGCGAATTCTTATTATGAGCTCGATGCTGGAATTTCTGATAGCAGAATTTCTGCTAATTTTATTTTCGTAGATGAGCCATTCAAGCTTGAGATTAATGGAAAGAAGGATGGTATTTTAACAGGCGAGAGCATTCAAAAGCTTACTCCAGCAACAATAAGAAATCTTTTCTGTCTTAGTGGATATGATTTTGTTTACACAATTGCTTATCCTATGCTTGTAGTGCTTTATGATAGCAAGAGCGACTATCAATTCCAATTCCCTTTTGTTGCTTATGTAAATAAAAATCAGCCAAGGAGCGATGCGCTGAGCGAAGATTTCACAGAGGCTGAAAGCGAGATTTGCAATAACAAGTTAGCTAAGGAGAATGTCTTTACTTTTAAGGCAACCGAGGATAGCATTACTCCGCTTGAAGATGTTCTAATAAGTTACAAATGCATAAACTCTGTCTGCCCTATTGGCACAACTAAGCTGCAAGGCGATAATGCAGAGCTTTCTGATTATTTCCCTCAGTGCCTTAACGGATTTATAATTGCAGAGAAAGAAGGGTTTGCAAAGGCAAAGCAACAGATTTCAACAATTGAATCAGAGCAGTCAATTAACTTGAATCTGCAACCTCTGACAAGTTTGGATGTTGAGTTGCTGCTGATAGATACTCTTGGAGGCGAAAGGAGTTTGCAAGCAGATGAAACAGCTGTTATTGCAATTGTTAATGAGGAGCAAGAAGTTGCTGAAACATTAATTTATCCTGAGCAAAGAAAAGTTAGCTTGGCAAGTGGAGATTACAAAGTAAGAATTCAAGTGTTCAAAGACAGAAAGCTCACTCTTGAAAGTCAAGAAAGAGAGATTTGTACCAAAATTCCTGCTGGCGGAATACTTAGCATTTTTGGCTTTAAACAACAGAGTTGCAGTACTATAGAAATTCCATCCTTAGAAGTAGATTCTGTCTTATTTGGAGGAACAGAATTCAGTTTCTTCGCAAATGTTGATGACAAAAGGAAAATTGTCTTTTACGCTATTGAAAATCCAATTCCGCAGGATGTCGAGGAACTTAATGAAATTTATGCTGATGTAAGCTTGAACGCTAACTCGCCGCTCTTCAAAGAGCCTGAGATAATCTGAGATTACTTAAAAGAAGAATTAAAAGAATGAAAGCGAAGAAAGAAAAAAGAGTGCAAGCAATTTTCATAGTTTTAATAGCTGTCGCATTGCTTTCAATTTTGTTAGTCCAGCTAATTGTAGCACAAGAACAGACCCAGCAGCAAACGCAAGCGCAACAGGCAACACAAGAGCAGCAGGCGCAGCAACAGCAAAAAACCCAAACAGCAAGGGCGCCTTCAACAATTCTGCCTCGTCAGCAACAGCCTGCTGTGCGTGTTTCGCTTCCTGTTGGAGCAGATGTAACTCAAGATTTCTTAGTGCAAGTTGTTGATTATCAACCTAAAGTTGTGCGCTCTGACTTGCTAGAAGAGCAAGACATTCCTGTTTTTGCAAAGCTAGCTCTTACGCAGATAAATCCTATAATTGATGTTTCAAGAATTAGCAGCATTACAGTCTCGCAGATCCCAGAGTTAGAGGGAGAAAAATTTCCAAGCAAGTTTGTTTCAGGAGTTTTTTGGAATCCGCCGCCGCAAGGAAAGATAACAACAGAGAATGCTGGCTATGCAATTGTAAGGCTTAAAGGCGGCATTCCCGAAAAAGATATGCCAGAGCTGATAACAATTCCTGCAAGAGCAACAATTGTTTATGATTATGGATTTACTCCAGGAGTAAAGCAAGAGACAAAAGCACTAAAGGTGCTAAGTGATACTGAATGGGAAGCGAGAGCGCAGGAGCATTCATTTTGGAATAAAAAAGGTTATGTAAGACTTCTTGAAACAGGACGAGAGGATTTTGTAAGAGTGCAAGTTTATGATGCTTTCAAAGTTCCTATTGCAACTTTCGAGCTAAAAAAAGGACAAGAAAGTCAGCCATTCATTCTTCGCGGATTTCCAACAAAAGAATTTCAAAGGCCTCCTCAAGGAAAAGTTATTCTTGCTGATCTAACAGACCCGCAAACAAGAGCACAGTTTGAGATTAGCATTGATGGGCAGAGATTAACAACAACTCCAAAACAAGGAGAAGCAATTTACGAAGGTTCTAATTGGTATGTTAAAGAAATTCGTTTGACAGGAGCAAATGCCATTACTTTAGGACAAGGAACAGGAATTGTAACAATAACTGATAGAGAGAGCTGAAGAGATGTTACGCTTGAGTTGAGTGTTCAGCTGTTTGCGGATGAGGAGGAAGTTGGACTTGGTGACATTGGAGTGGAAAGTACTGAAGGAGCTATTGTTGGGGAAAAAGTTGCCGGGATTCTTTCGCCGGAAGAATTTGGTGGTAAAAGTATAGGAGTAAGTCAGATAACTCCTAGGGGAGAGTACTGCTCAACAAGAAATGATCAACCACGAGGATATCATTACGGTTATGACTTTGCAAAGTCTGCTGGAAGCTCGGTTAAGGCAGTTTATGATGGGATAGTTATAAGTATTCTGCAGGGATGGCCTAGAGTTGAACATGGACAAGCTGTGTGGGTTAAAAGTGCTCTTGCTGATGGAACAGAATTTGTAACGTCTTATGGACATGTTAAAGCTGCTGTTAAAGTTGGTCAGCAAATTAAAACCGGCGATACAATTGGCGTTATTTTTGATTATCCACCAAGCAAGAGTGTTAGAGGAGATCATTTAGACGTAAAGATGTTTTGGTTGCCTCTTAAAGGAAAATGGTGGCAACAGGCATTTAATTTTGATAAAGGAGAAATAGGAAAATGGGATAAATGTACTGTAGTTAATGGGGCTACTACAAAGGTTTCATTAACAGGCTCTGTTACAGGTTCTGTTGTCGGTGCTGTAAGCACTGTAAGCGCCAGTACATCTTCATCGCCTTCAGAACTTCTTGAAGAAGGAGATAAAAAAGCAGCGATTGCTTTTGCAATCTTAAATGCAAGAAGAATCACTGGGCAAGCAGTTTCTTCTGAAGCACTTTCCACAGCATCTCCAGGAGATAGAATTCAAGATTCTCCTCCTGCAATTCCAACAGATACAACTTACAGATACACGAGTCAAGAAAATGGCAAGTACTACAGAGTATTCTGCCTTACTCTCGGAGATAAAAAAGAAATTTGTAAGGTTTATGTTTACTATAGCGAAGACGACTTCGATAAAGGCATTTCAAGTGAAGTAAGATTTGTCACAGAGGGGATGAAAGCAAATAACTTGGCTTATGTTTCCTTAATCGGAACAAGAGAAACTGGCTATACAAAAATTATCAGAGTTGATACAGAAGGAAATGCAAGAGAAACAGATTTCGCTTATCCTGTTTCATCTGCAGATATCTTCAATAATATTCAAATTATAAATGCAAATGGCGAGTTACAGCAGGTAACAGCAAGGATTCCAGAGCCTCAATTGCCGGAGGCAAAAGATGCTTTCAAAGATGCGATTGCAGCTTATGACAGGGTAGTGAATGAATTTCCATTTACTGAAATTGATAAAGAGAATGAGCTAGCTGAGCAAAACAAGTATTGGGCTGTTGTTGCTTTAAGAAAAGAGATTCTGCTTGCTGATGAATTTGCAAAGGCAGAAATTAATCCTGAAATTAGGAATGAGGCAATCAGAGTTTTAATTAGTGCGTTAACAAGGCTTCGCGATAACTATCCTGAGCAATTTACTTCGGATGATGAAGCTGCTTTGGAAAGCACAACTAGATTTGATTTGAGCGAGGCATCAACAAGCTTTGTAGAAACAACTTTCTTAGAAATCGGCATTAGCGTGACAAGAACTGTTACAGTATCACTTAGCAGAATACTGCATCCAAGCTTGGAAGATAGATCTGCTGAAATTACTGCAAAGGGCGAATATGAAGAGGGAACAAAAACTTTCAGCATTGGAGATGCAATTCTCGGCTATCCTCCAGCAAGAATATACGAAGAAGGCAGAGTGATATTAAGAACAGATGCTGGACAGATTTTCCCTTCTATTTACATTAGAGATATAAAGTCTGATAAAGTAATCTTCGGAACTATTGGAGATGTAGATGCTAAGGAAACAAGTGATGGAGCAATCTTTACGCTTCCAGAAAACAAAGGAACCATCACAGTTACAGTAACGCAGATAATTCCTAGAGCGAGCACAATAGTTGTTCCTTCTGCTACAGCAGGAGCAGGCACGCCTGTGCTACTTGATGTAGTCAGGCTTAAATTCAAAGTTGAAGGCTTTAAAATGCAGATGCCGCAAGACACTTACTTCTTAGGCAAGCAAGTAAATGTGTTTCCAAATTACATTAACTTAGATAATCAGAGAATAGTTCCTTCTACCTCCATTACGAGGCCTGCACTCCTTCCTTCACTTACGATGGAAGTTAAGAATATAAAATTCAAAAAGGAGGCTGTAGTGCAAATAATTCCATTCACAACTGCTGGGAGAGCGGTAACTGATTTCTTCTTGCACATTGGAATTGAAAAGCGCTTAATTCAGCTCTCTCCTGAAAAA
>CAYICV010000025.1:0-7147 GCA_964362035.1 Candidatus Woesearchaeota archaeon
GTCCCTATAATTACGGCTGCCTTCTTGTATTCCTCTGCAGCAATAAGCAGTTCTTTCTCTTTCTGTTTTGTTCTTTCGAGTTCCATTTTGTTATCATATAGATTTTTAAGTTATTTAAATTAGTTATCTAAAGAGACTTATTAATTATTTAAAGCTTTTTAAGCTTAGCCTTTCAAGTTCATTAATACCAGAGCCTATTTTCCTCCTCAGTTCTATGTCTTTTTCCCTTAAAGCGTTTGATTCTCCTATGTTGCTTATTAAATCCAAAAGCGTTGCATCTTCGCAGTCAAAAGTTCTAACATCATAAAGGATTATTTTGTCTACTTCTACCTCATCTCTTTTAATTTTTATTTCTCGAAGTTCACCTCTTTCTATTGCTCTAGCCTCTGCTAAAGTTTTAGAATCTCTAAGGATTTCAATCTTGTTACGGGACCTATAATCACGATTGACCACTACCGCCTCTTCCGCTGGAATGAAATAATTTTCCTGCGAATACATGTCTTTTTCATGTTTACTTTTATAAGATACTACTTTCATCTTCATAAACATTTATCTTATATTTAATTTTCAGACACTTCAATCTTCAGAATAACCCCTAAGCCCATTCTCAACTTACTCTAACTCACTCAATGGCCTCTTCCTTCTCTTCAGCTTCTTCAGGCTCTTCAACAACTTCTGCTGCTTCAATTAATTCTTCAGGCACTTCTGCTACTTCCTCTCTTTTCTCTTCTACTTTAATAGTTGCTACTGGCACTGCCGCTTCCTCTTCTTTCGGCTGAGGAAATGGCCTTTTAACAGTTATTGGCAGCACAGCAGCTTTAAATTCACGTTCAGCAATTTTAAGAGGATCATAATTTATGCGCTCAAGTTCTTCCTTGCTAATTGCAAGCAAAATTGGAGCATTCATACTTATTTGCAATGCCCTTGCGCCTATTATGCGTGCTATCTCATATTTAGTGTAAGTTTCCTTTGTTTGCCCTTGCATTTTCTTTTTTTCTGCTGTCATCTTTTATCTCCTCATTCTTTTCCGCATTCCCATCCCAATTACTTTCATCCCTTGCTCCTAGTTCCATTTGCTATAAGAATCTTTTAAGCTCTTTTGCTTTTTCGAATGCCAAGTCGATTATCTTCAATATTTCCTCCGCAGTAAAAGTTGCCTCTCCACCTTTTTGCAGAGCATGAATTCTAGGCGGATTCAAAGTTAATGCTACTGTTAAGCGTGCATCTGCGCAGAGTTCTTCATCTATAAGTGGATCAACAATAATCTCTGAGCCAATTTTATAGAATGTTAAAGTTATTGGAAATTCTTTGCGAAGTGGCAGTTTCTTGTTTGTTAACTCGCCATACTCTACTTTCCCGTCCTTTACTTTAGGGAATACTGCATTCTTTAAAGCAACAGCAGCTGCTAATGCTGATGCATCAATTAGATCACCATCATGATTTAAAGTATAAATGTCTATGAAAACTCCCCAAACCTTTTCTCCTTTTTCTACGCAGAGCTCTTTGGTTTTTATTATCTGACTTTCTCTTATTCCTCTGTCTACAATTCTTGCTAATTCAATTGCATTCTCACCCGGAGGTCCAGGTTCGAATTCTGGATTGCTCATTGGAGTGAATTCAACATTTACTATAAGATTTCCTTCTTCTGGCGAGTCTGTATAAGGCTCTACTAAATCAAGTTTGACTCCAGCAATAACTTCTGTGTTGCCAATTTTTACTCTTGCGCTGCCTTCTGACTTCTTAATTGGATTCTCTTCTACTTCAATCTTCCTGAATTCCAATAAATCTCGAAAATCAAATCTTTTTTTCTTTTCGATAAAACTTGCAATTTTTTCTTTGTTTACGTCGTAGAGTTCCATTTTGTTAAGTTTTTAGTTTGTTAGTTTTAAAGTTAATTCCATCCTTTATGAAGTTCTTTTAAAGCTTTTTTTTGTTCTTCATAAATCTTTTTGCACGCTTTTGTGCCCGCTTGAATAGCTTCCTTTAGCTCTTCCTTACTTAAATTGCCATCTAATTGAAGTAAGCTTATCTGTGAAGTCCTTGGTATAATTGTTATTGGGATATCAGTCGCAGCCTTTTCACCTTTTTCCTCGTAATCCTCTTCTTCTTTTATTAAATCCACACAAATTTTATCTCCTATCTTGCCAACACTCACACTGCTTACCAAATCAGTCATTGGTACTCCGGCATGAGCGAGAGCGAGAGCGGCTGCGTTTATGCCTGCTGTTCGAGTTCCAGCGTTAGCCTCAATAATCATAATGAAAACATCAACAACACTGTTAGGAAATTTTTTCAGTAGCAAAACAGGACGCAAGGCCTTTTCTGTTACAAGTGAAATCTCAATGCTCCTTCTGCTAGGCCCTGGCCTTTTTCTCTCACCTACAGAAAAGCTAAGCATATCATATTTACATCTAAGCAAGCCTTTTGTTGGGTCTTGCAAATGTTGAGGATAAAGTGTTCTAGGCCCATAAACTGCTGCTATTGCCTTTGTATCGCCAAAAGCGAAGTAAGCAGAGCCGTCTGCTTTCTCGATTACGCCAACTTTTGCCTCTATCTTTCTTACTTCATCAAACGCTCTTCCATCAGATCTTTTTGTGTATGGCATCTTTATCTCCTATTTGTGTTTTTGTTTTTGTTTTATTCTTTGCTTTATTTTTGTTTTTGTTTTGCTTCTTGTTTGTTATTCTGGTTTGGTTTTTACTTTTTTGTTTTTGTTTTGCTTATTGTTTTGTTTTTTATTCCTTGTTTTTATTTTATTTTTTAGCTTTCACCTTCTCCAAAAAGGCTTTTATTTTTTCTGTTAAATCACTAACATGAGAAAATTCCTCAACCCTCTTAATGGCTTCTCTTGCAAGGAGTTCTGATTCAACGTTTTTTCCTTTTATCCATATAACCCCGTTTTGGCCTACAATAATATTACAATCAGTTTCATTCTTGATTAGAGTAACCATGCTTCCGGCTCTGCCAATAACACGAGGCACTTTATTTGAATTTATTCTAACTATTAAGCCGTCATCCAGCTTTCTCAAGCCACTGCCTTTCATGCTCAGCTCTGCACCTCTCGGCTTAACTGCAATAACCTGTGCAACAATTAAATCGCCGAAGTTATAATATTTTGAAAGGTCTGCATACTTCTCAACATACTCTCTAACGCCTTCGGATAAGCCGAGCATGCCTACTGTTACTGCACCAATATCAATTATCCAGCTTGCAGCTGTTATCTCTATCACTTTACCTATCACAACATCCTCTTTCTTTGGCAAATATGTACCTGAGAGTGGGATTACTTTTACAAGTCTTCCAACTAAGTCGAGCAAGCCAAATCTTGCTGCAATAATATCATCGCCTTCTCTTACTGTTCCATCTCCAGGCAAGAAGTCGAGGCCTTTTGCTACAACCTGTCCTGGCAGAACTATTTCACGCACTTTTTCCTGCCCTCTTTCTCCTCTCTCATCCCTTTCTCCCCTCTCGTCCCTCTCATCTCTCTCTTCTCTTTCTTCAAAAGGTTTTTCTTCCGTGAAAGCTGATGTTGTCTTTTGTAATTCCTCATGCCTCTTACGCATTTCTTCAGCACTTTCTTTTCTTCTTACCATATTTCCTATCTTTCCTCCTTCAACTCTTTTGTTTCAGCTGAGCCTTGCGTAAGCGAATTTAATTTATTAAAAAATTCAACTTGCAGGCCAGCTGGCATTTCTACTATTGCTATGAGAGCGCCATCAGCTGCCCATTCTTCTTTTTTAAGATAGTTACGCAAAAGAGAATACGCCTTTCCTGTGTATGCAGCAGGAATTTTAACTGCAAGCCTCTTGAACTCAAATTTTATAGGCAGCACTCTTTGAAGCTCTTTAATAATATCATTAACTTGCTCTTCTACTGATTTGAATTCATCAATCTTTACCCCTATTTCTGCTAAGGCATTTTGAATTCTTTGAGGCGGATGCGGAAGATTTGTATGTGGATCAATGCAATTTCTGCTTAAGAAATCAATTATTTGTTTCTCCTTAGCCTCTCGCAACTTTTTCTTATACTCAACAGTAAGTTGAACTTCACCCCTCTTAATGATTTGGGAAGCTACTTCATAAACATCAGTTGTTTTAAAGGCGCTTTTGACATCTGCTTCAGCGGCGTGCATGCCCTTCTTCGCATCTGAGAAGATTACATCTAAGGCTAAGACATCTCTAATATCACCTTTCCCATGCTTAAAGTCAATTGCTTTATCCATATCTACCAATAATTCAAATGTTTTATTTCCTTGTCTTAATCTAGCCATTACTTCTGCCATTTCGCAGAAAAAATTTTTTGAGTGATGAATATTATTTTTGGGTATCAATACTATCCTTGTATTTTTATTTGTGGAGTTTATGTTGGAGTTTTATTTTCTTGCTTTGCTTTTCCCTCATAGATTATTTTGAATACTTCTTCAGCTTCTCAACATCAACTCTTACGAACTGTTTATCCTTTGCTGCAATGTAAGCTGCATCAATTCTTCGCAAATCAAATTGCTTGCCTAAGCTTCTTTTTAATATATCAAGACAAAGAGCAATGCCGTCTTCAATTTTTATGTCATCTCTGTAACTCTTTCTGAGCTCCTCTTTTATTTTATCCTCGTTCTCGCCTATGGCAGTTGCCTTGTAAGCGAAATAATTGCCTGCAACATCTGTAACATAAAGTTTTCTCTCAGAATCATAATTTATTCCTGTAACAATAATGCTCACTCCGAAAGGCCTTGCTCCGCCGAACTGTGTTGTCATCTGTTTTATATCCGCAATCTCTTTGACAATACTTTCAACATCTATTGCTTCATCATAAGTTACTCTGTGTTGCTGTGCAATTAACTGTGCTCTATCAATGAGTACTCTTGCATCAGAAAGCATTCCTGCGCCAGTAGCTGCTATATGAGAATCAATTTCAAAAATCTTAACAGTTTCAGGCAACGCAAGTTTATCGTGAGCTCTCTTATTGGCAATTACAAGCACACCATCAGCGCAAATCAAACCGATGCTTGCATAGCCCTTTCTAACCATTTTCTCAGCATATTCTACCTGCAGCAATCTTCCATCTGGAGAGAACATGCTAGTAACTCTATCATAACCCATTATCTGATGCTGTAAAGGCATTTCCATTTTATTCTACTTTGTCCTTTTTTGTTTTAATTGTAAAGAAGCGTATAAAAAGCTTTCTTTTTCTCTCACACTCTTTTTATTATATATTTAAGCTTAAAAAGTTTTCTGTTTTTGGTTTTTATTGTCTATCTTTTTGCTTTCTGATCCGTAATTGTAGACTTAAATCACTTAAATCTTTATCACTCCGAGTATTTTCAAAATAAATGTAACAAGAAAGCCAAAAACAAAGCCGCCAACATGAGCCCAGAAGGCTATTCCGCTTCCTTGTCCGCCAACAAGGCTAACTGCGCCGAAAATTAGTTGCAGCACAAACCAGAAGCCAATCATTAGCCAAGCTGGCAAAGTGAAGAAGCCAAATCTTCCTGCTGTTTGAATCTTTGCTTTTGGAAACATAACAACATAGCTTCCTAGCACTCCTGAAATAGCTCCGCTTGCTCCAATTGCAGGCACTGCAGAGCCAATGTTAGTAAGCCAATGTGTAAGCGTTGCTGCAACTCCACTTAGCAAATAAAAGATTATGTAAAAGAGCTTGCCAAACTTGTCTTCAACATTATCCCCAAAAAGCCAGAGATACCACATGTTGCCGAAAATATGGTCAATACCGCCATGCAAGAACATTGCAGTGAAGATTGTAAGCAAGGATGCTGCAGCCGGAGTAAAGCCATAAGTGTTAATAACATTCTCAAAGTTAAGGAGGCTCCAAATAAAAATGAGGACATTAACAGCTATGAGTGCTATTGTAATGTAGGGAAAGCTCCTTCGCTTAGTCTCATCCTTGTAAGGAAAAAATTGCCCTTTTTTGTTCATTGCAAAAGAAGAAAGTCTTAATCTAAAAACTTTTCCCTGAGCTTTCGCAGCGTGCCACTTACTCCTCTCACTCTTGCCATGACTTGCTTGCCTTCAATTTCTTTAAGCAAGACTAAAGCAGCACGAACTTTAAGCGCATACTTCCTGTTTATACTTAAAATGCCCCTGGCAGCCAAGTCTTTGTGATTTTCAGCTTCTTTAACCTTAATTAGCTCAATTATCTGCATGCCAGCCTTAGCAGCCTCTGATGCGCCTAGAAACCCGGAAATTGCTCGCTCTAAGGCCTCTCTCGCCTCTTGTACACTTAATTTCCCTTTAGAATAGAGCTCTAAGGCCAAATAATGTCTCTTCTCTCTTAAGCTTGGACTTAGCATTTTATCTTAGCAGAGTAAGCAATCCTCTTCAGCAAGTTACAACAGCTTACTTTTAAAAGGTATCGAAGGGCTTAAATAGCTCGGGAAATCATAAGAGTGTGCCTTGCAAAGGCGAGGGTGGAAGATGGCTAAAAGGAAGAGAGCTGAAAAGAAAGAAGAGGAAGAGTGGTAGTTTAGGGCTTAAAGCACAAATTTGGCTTGGCGGCTATAACTCTTTGCCATTTCAGTTTCCTTTTTTTCTTTTTGTTTTTGGTTTTGTTTGTTCTTGTGTTAAACAGGGCAACTCTTTCCGAAATCTTTTCCTACGGATGCTAAATCTAAAATATCTACTTTCTCATCGCTATTTAAATCAGCATCTGGATTCCATCCAGCATCAACAGGAGTTAAACCAAAGGCCTTGCCTACAGTAGCCAAGTCAAAAATATCAACTTTACAATCCCCATTGACATCTCCAAGTAAGGTTACAGAAACTACACCACTAGAAGTTATGGCGTTTAGATGATTTAAATTCGCATCAAGAAGCTCAGTGTTATTTAAGGTTAGATTTGTAAATCCAAATTTCTTGCCCTTAAAGGCTATGTTTGCAGCAACTCCATTGCCAGAAGTTCCATTTTGCACCCCTAATCGTGTATCTCCAAAGCTAACTATACCCACAGAATTATTTATTACAATAACAGGGAAAGTGCTTGTATTATCTCTTCTAAGAAAGTCTCCTTCTGTAACATTAATTATTTCAAGCCTTGTTGGATCGAAGAGTAAGTCAAAGGAATATGCAAAAATATTTTGCGAGGCATTAATTACGACAGCGGCTGAAGAGGGGACATCTATAACCCCTTTGGACTT
>CAYICV010000026.1:0-7123 GCA_964362035.1 Candidatus Woesearchaeota archaeon
AGCTTCTGAAGTTTAAGTATATCAAAACAGTTGCGATTAAGAGCGGAAAATTTAAGGGCAAGTTAAGAAAAGCAAGCTACACAATTATTGCAGGCCTTAAAAGCCTTGAAACAATCCACAGAGAAAATGGATGCTTAATCAAGCTTAATATTGCAGAGACTTATTTTTCTCCAAGGCTGGCAGCAGATCGCTTGGAAATTGCAAAGCAAGTTAAGCAAGGAGAGAAAGTGCTTGTGATGTTTGCTGGCGTGCTTCCTTATACACTTGCAATTGCGAGAAATAGTAAGGCAAAAGAAATCTACGCAGTGGAAATTAACAGAGCAGCAATAAAATATGCTAAAGAAAATATAAAGCTGAATAAGGTAGGCAGCATAAGGCTAATTCAAGGCGATGTTAAGAAGATTGCATTGCAGCTTAGAAAGAAAGGCCTTAAATTCAACAGAATTGTCATGCCAAGGCCTCAGCTGAAAGAAACTTTTCTGCGCGAGGCTTTTATGCTTGCTGCGCGTGGTTGCATTATTCATTATCACGATTTCTTACGAGAGGAAGAAATTGCAGGAATTGTGGAGAGAATCCAACAGAAGGCCAAAAATTTCAATCAAAGAATTAAGATGCTTTATCTGAGGAAAATAGGAGAGATAGCACCACACAAATATCGCGTAAGAGTAGACTTTAAAGTTTTATAGAAAGTTATTTAAATCTGTCAAACAATCAATCTAAAAAGAGGATGGCAGAAGACAGCAAGAGAACACTTGGAATAATTCTAGTATTAGTAGGCATAGCTTCTTTTCTACAATCTTATAGAGTTGGAAATAATACGTTATTTTTGTTAATAGGTATCCTTCTTATTATAATTGGTGCAATTCTTGTTTTTATTAAAAGAAAATGAGAGCTAGCGACACAAACTTTTCAGTAGATTTGAGATATAGAAAATTATTAACAGAATATAGCGCACTTCTTTTGGCTATAGGCTCTATTACTCTCGGAATTCTAGTCTTCTTTTACAATGTTACCAAAGATATAATAGCCTCTCTCCTAATGGCAGCAGTAGCTTATTTGGTATTAATGGCTAAGAAAGACGAAGTTGAAGGCAAATTACTAGCAGAAATCAGTAAATCAAAATAGCCGCGAAGATCCGAACAGAAGCGAAAAAAGAAAAAAGGAAAGTTAAAATTCTCTCCTTAAAAAAGATCGGCGAGCTCTCTCCACATAAGTTCAGAGTGAGAGCTGACTTTAAACTCGCTTAATTTTTAATTTATTTCCTTTTTCTCTTTGCCATTTTCGTTTTCACTCTTTTTTTATTGTTAAGATTAACCCTAAGAGATATTTAAACTTTTTGTTATTAGTTATATTTTAAAGTTGCAGAGCAGAGCTTGCAGAGCTGCTAAATCCTTTTCTTAACTTTCACAGCAGTTGGAGCCTCTCCTCCATGCCATGTCAGCTTTGGTCTAATCCTGCACGGATAAATCCTCTCGCTGTTGTCATCTAAAATAATTGCAGAGCCTTTAAGATGTGGCAACTGGTTAAGATAGCTTTGAATATCCTCAAGCAAGTAAGTCTGCATGATTCTATTGAGTGCTTCAACATCAGGCTTTGCGGTTATGCTATGGCTTATAACAATGTCGGCTTGAGTCATCACATCTCTTGCAATCTCCCCTGGTTGTTGTGTTGCAAGCACAAGCGAAATTCCTGGCTGCCTGCCTTCTCTTAGCAATTGAATGAGTGCATCAGTTGCAACAGTCTTGCCTTCCCTTGGCAAAAACTCATGAGCTTCGTCTAACATAAGCCAAACAATCGGCATCTCTCTTTTCTCCTTGTACTGTAAATACTCCAAGCCATGGCGCACAGCTTCAACTTCCTCTTGCTTTCTCTGCAGCATTCTTTCAGCAAAAAGTTTTCTGCTTACTATGCTTATTACTAGGCCGCGAACATTATAAGTGCCGACTGCGTTGTAAGGACTTAAATCCAGCACTGTTGTTTTTCCTGCTTCAAGCAAGCTGCTTATGGGTGTTGCCTTCTCACTAAAGATGCCCCATGTCTGTGCGCCAAGGAAAAGATTTTCAAGCAAATCTTTTTCCCTCTTATCAGCTTTTTTGTCTTTTCTTACTTCTTCAATTATTTCATCAATTCCAAAAATTCTTTCCTTTTCCTTTAAGTTATCAACAACTCTTGCAAGTAGAATTCCAGCAGGAGAAGTCATGTCCAATTCAAAGGTAAGAGCCCAATCAAATATTTCTAGTTCTGAAGGCAGAATTGCAAATGGCTGTGCATAAATGCCGAAGCTTTCAAATTTCTTAATAAAAGCAAAAGGAGCAAAGATTCTTACAGGCAGCTTCTGCGGCTTCAGTTGCCATTCTGTAAGCAAATCAATTTCTTTTTCATTTGGATAAGACATTGTCCAGAAAATGCCCATTGTATCAAAAATCAGAGAAGCAACATTTTGCGCAATTTCTTCTGGCAGCAGTGAAAGCTCTTCTGCGATTACTGATAAGCTATAGGATTTTCCACTTCCTCTTTTGCCCGCAACTAAGACAACATGCGAGCGAGCAACATCCATAAAAATCTTATTTGAGAGAGAGGAAGTCTGCCCCATTTTAACAAAAAGCTTGCCAAGATAGATTAAGCCTTCATCTCCAAAGCGTGCTTTATCAGCCTCGTCGCGGCCAACAATTATGTTGTATGCCATGCTTGCCTCTTTTACATTCAGAATAAAATTTAAGTATATTAAAACTTTATCTTTGTGATATTTTTATATTTTACTTCTCTAACAATTCTTGAAATTGATTATAAACATCTTTTTTAATTGCTACTCCATAGGCTCGGCGTAAACAATCCGTGCATTCTCTTAAATGATTCATCATACCACTTTCTTCTCTAGGTTTAAATTGTCTGCTGACTATCCCCAATATTGCAGATTCTGATTGCATTGTAGGGCAACCAAATTTAGGAATCTCTTCAAATCCATCTTATAGTGTCTCAGCCATTCTCCCTTAAGCACTTAAACAGAAGAGTCATAATTTTATATAAATTTTTCGCTTTTGTTATCGCCTCTGCCAGAATCTTCTCTTGACTTTTTTCTTCTGTTTCAAATTCCCTAGCTCAGCCTCAATTCTTCGCAGAGCTTCTTCAATTCTTGGCAATGCAGTTGCATAGCTGCATCTAACATAACCCTCTCCATAAATTCCAAATTCACTTCCAGGCATAATTGCAACTTTTGCATGCTTAAGCATGTGCTCAGAAAAAGCATTGCTGCTTATTCCGAAATCTTGAATGTTGCTGAAAGTGTAGAAGGCTCCTTGCGGCCTAACTGTTGAGAGGCCAATTTCATTAAGCCTTTTCCAAATAAATTTCCTTCTTTTATCGTACTCTTTACGCATTTGCTCAATGTATTTCTTTGAAATACTAAGCGCGAAAGTAGCAATAACTTGTGAGATCGTAGGAGCAGAAAGAGTAGTGTAAGGATGAATTCTTATCATTGCTTTAATCAGTTTTTCAGGCCCACACGCATATCCTATGCGAAATCCGGGCATCGCATAACTCTTGCTAAAGCTGTGCAGAGTGATTGTGTAATCTAACATGCCATTAAGAGAAGCAATACTAAAATGCTTAGCATCATCGTAAACAAGTTTCTCGTATGCTTCATCTGAGATAACAATCAAATCATGCTCAACAACAACATCTGCAAGTGCTTCAAGAGTTTTTCTACTGAGAACACTTCCAGTTGGATTTGCTGGAGTGTTGATTATTATTACTTTTGTTTTTTTATCGATAAGCCTTTGCAATCTGCCAAGATTTATGTCAAAGCCTTCTTCTTCTTTTAGCCGAAGAGGAATTGGAAATGCTGAAAGCAGCTCAATGCATGGCAAGTAAGCTAAGAATCCTGGAGAAGGAAAAATAACTTCCTCTGCAACATCTACTGTGCAAGCAAGCGCAAGCAGAATCCCTTCTTGACTTCCTGTTGTTGCAATAATATTCTCAGTGCTACATTTAATTTTATTTTCTCTTCTCAACTTTCTGCAAGCTGCTTCAATAAACTCAGCTCTTCCTTCACTTGGCGAGTAATGAGTTGCCTTACTCAAAACTTTCTTTGCATAGTTAACTATAGGAGGGGGAGTCGGAAAATCTGGCTCGCCAGGGCCAAGACTAATTATGCTTTTATCTTCTTCAGCAATCTTAAGCAGCTTTGCAATTACTGCTCCAGGAAGCTCTTCTTCTCTCTTGCTAATGTTTACCATCCTCTTTTGAAATAGATAAACTACTAGTAAACTCTGGTTTTTTAAACCTTTTCGGATTATTCAGAATAAGCTTTATCCTTTAAAGGTACTTCGCCCTCTAAAAGTATTATAACATCATTTTCTCGAGGCTTAGGCACAAACCTCGGGTTATACTGTCTTAAAACATCTTCATATCTATCTAATATGCTCTTTAAATGTGTATTGTCGTCCATTAACCTACCCTTCTCTTCTTCTAACTGCCTGACTTTGATTCTTCTTTCTTCTTGATATTTGTAGGAGGCAATACCATAACCAATTTTTCCACCTGCTAGAGCAAATACAGTTAGAGCTAAACCAATAAGAATCTTTTCAAGCGTTTCAGAACTTAGAATCCTATCCAAAAGCTTCTCTTTCAAAGGTTTTGGCCTATAAATAACGCCTTGAAACACTTCACCTCTATCCACCATGCAAATTAAAAGTATGAAAAACTTATATAATTTTCTATTTGCAAAGCGATAAAGTAAACTTTATAAATAAAATACACAGATTAAATATAGGCAAAGGAGCTAAAATGTTTAACCAATTAAAAACAGTTATGCTGCTTGCAATTCTGACAGCAATCATGCTTGCATTAGGCTGGCTTATTGGCGGACAGAGTGGCTTAATCATTGGCTTCATAATCGCACTCTTCATAAATTTCTTGACTTACTGGTTTTCTGACAAATTTGTGCTTGCAATGTACAGAGCAAAAGAGGCTGATAAGAGAAAACATTCTTGGTTGCATGCAATCTGCGCAGAAGTTGCTAAGAAAGCCGGAGTGCCAAAACCAAGAGTTTACATTGTGCCTCTTCCAATAATGAATGCTTTTGCTACGGGAAGAAATCCGCAGAATTCGGTTGTTGCAGTTACAGAAGGAATAATGAAAGGCTTAAGCAGAGAAGAGCTAAAAGGAGTTATTGCACATGAAATTGGACATGTAAAAAATCGCGATATCTTGATATCCACAATTGTAGCAACAGTTGCAGGAGTAATTGGCTTTGTTGCATTCTATGCAAGAATGGCTACGTTTTCTGGGGACAGAGAAAATAGAGCAGGCTTAATCGGCTTGCTTTTAGCAGGCATCTTAGCTCCAATTATTGCGATGCTAATTCAACTTGCAATTTCTCGCACTAGAGAATTTATTGCAGATGAAAGTGGAGCTCACTTCATTGGAAATGGATTGCCTCTTGCTAATGCTCTGCTTAAACTTGAAGGTTCTGCAAAGAAAATGCCTCTTCGCGGAAATGAAGCAACCGCTCATCTCTTCATAGTAAATCCATTCACTGCTTCCGCATTTATGAAGCTCTTCAGCACACATCCATCAATAGAAGAAAGAGTGAAAAGATTGAAAGAGTTAAAGTTTTAAAGTTTGTTTCTTTAATTAAAGAGCAGGCAGGGTTTATTTAAAATGCGAACAGGAAATTTCTTTTTTACATCAGAGAGCATGACTGAAGGACATCCAGACAAGATATGCGATCAAATAGCTGATGCTATCTTGGATGAAATTTTGAAGCAGGATAAGCATGCTCGTGTGGCATGTGAAGTAATGTGCGGATCTGGCTTTATTATTGTAACAGGCGAAATAACAACTAAAGCGCAATTTGATGCAAAGGAGATCGTTAGGCAAGTTCTGCAAGATGTTGGCTACACTAAGCCTGAATATGGTTTTGATTATAAGAGCGTTGGCATTCTTATTTCAATAAATAAGCAAAGTGCAGATATCGCTCTCGGTGTAGATGCAAATTCGCGCGGCTTTGGCGCAGGAGATCAAGGCATGATGTCAGGCTATGCAACAAATGAAACCCCTGAATTAATGCCTCTTCCAATATTGCTTGCTCATCACTTAGCAAAAAAACTCGCCGATGTGAGAAAGAGTAAAGAAATTCCTTATCTTAGGCCTGATGGAAAAACGCAAGTTACAGTTGAATACAAAGATGGCTCTCCTTTGAGAGTTGATGCTGTTGTTATAGCAGCTCAGCATGATGATATTGATATTGAAACTCTGCGCAGAGATGTTAAAGAAAAAGTTATTATACCGGTCTGTGCGAAATGGGTTGATGATAAAACAAAATTCTTCATCAATAACACAGGTAGATTTATTATTGGAGGCCCAACAGCTGATTCTGGGTGTACAGGAAGAAAAATAATTGCTGATACTTATGGCGGGATAGGAAATCATGGCGGAGGGGCTCTAAGTGGCAAGGATCCAACAAAAGTGGATAAATCAGCAGCTTACATTGCAAGATACATCGCAAAGAATATTGTTGCAGCAGGCTTAGCTGAAAAATGTGAAGTGCAACTTGCTTATGTCATCGGCGGAAGAGAGCCTCTAAGTATAATGATTGACACTTTTTCAACAGGCAAACTTGAGAATGAAAAGCTTGTTGAACTTGTGAAGAGGCACTTTCAGCTCGCCCCAAGTAGCATAATTGAGCAGCTTAATCTTCTCAGACCAATCTACAAGAAGACTTCTTGCTATGGCCATTTTGGAAGGAATGATGCGGATTTTACATGGGAGAAGACTGATAAAGCAGAATTGTTGCGAAGAGAAGCAGCATTAAACTAAAAAAACAGATCTCTAAAATAGAATAAATAAAATAAAGAAGAAACTACACTGCTCCTTACTTTTCAATATCCTCAACAGCCTCTTCCTCTTCTTCAGCAACTTCTTCTGGCTCTTCCTCGCCCTCTTCCTTTTCTTCCTCAACCTCCGCTTCAACCTTAGCCTTTTTACCTCTGGCTCTTCCCACCTTTGCTGCTTTCTCTTTTGTCTCTTCCTCTTCCTCGCCCTCTTACTCAGCCTCTTCCTTTCCTTCGCCCGCACTAACAACTTCAATCTTCCCGAATTTTCCTGCTGTAAATGTATGCTA
>CAYICV010000027.1:0-6757 GCA_964362035.1 Candidatus Woesearchaeota archaeon
AGCAAGAGGAATATGCAATAAAGGTTTTGCAACAACTGCGCAAAGAAGGGATTAATGCTGATATTGCACTCGCAGAGAGAGGAATTGGCAAGAGTATAGAATATGCTAGCAAGCAGCGAATTCCTTACGCAATTTTTATCGGAAAAGAAGAGCAAGCAAAAAAGAAAGTTAAGTTGCGAGATTTAAGAAGTGGAAGGGAGAGGTTGGCTAACGTAAGTGAAATTCTTAAAACTTTAATACATTAAATTCAACGAAAGTTTTAAATAAATTAAACACTATAGATAAATATGGAACAATCCGAAATAGAAAGCAAGACTAAAGAGTATCTTCAAAAGAACGGGGATGGACTAGCTAAAGCTCTTGAAATGTATCTTTCAAATTTTAGTGAAGACGATGGCATAACCTTGAATTACGCCTGCAGGGCTAATAATGTGAATCCTGCTTATATTCCTAATTTTATAGGAGAGTGTAGGAAGATGGGAATTAAGATTGGGCTTCCGAGCTTGGGTTAGAATTATCCGCTCAAGTTCTGTTAGCTTATTTTCAATCTGTTCTTAGAAAGGATTCTTTTTTATAAATCTAATTTTTTGATCTATAGGAATATCTTTATAAATATTATAAAATTTAGAGACTAGTTCATCCATTACCTTAATATATCCCCCTGCTTCCCTACGAAGCTCTTCATTTTGCTTAGGTTTTTTAAAGTTGTAGTCAATGCCACTACTAGTTCCGGGCAAACCACCATAACCAAAACAGAATCCTAAATGGGATGTGAAATTTAAGAATAGACGATAACCTGAGAGTGTAGTTTCCTGGCTTATATTTAAAGTTAGTTTGTCCATTAGCTTAGTCCTGAAATAATTTTCTATCTTATATGTAGCAGTAATGGTTGAACCATTAATATTAGAATCTACAAATTCTGCGTCTAGTACCCTTAGTAAATCTGGGAGACATCTATACAATGTTAAACTCCGCATGCTCGTTGTTTCTCTATTTGAGAGATGCTCCACAAATGTATTTCCGAGAAGAGAATGTTTAAATGGAATGTCCATTTTTGAATCAAGCAGAAAAATTATATAAAACTTTCTAAAAAAGCCGAACAAGGCCAAATAAAAGTAAAAGAACAAAAAATAAAAAACAAATCTAAGCAAGCTAATCAGCAGTCATGGCCAAGAAGCCGCCGACAACTGCAACCAACGCAGGCACAATTGAAGCGCCAAGGGTGACAATTGCACTTAAAATGCCAAGCACAATAGTAAGAATTCCTCCAAAGCGTTTTGTCTCACTAACAACCATCAAAAATGCGCCTACTAAAATTAGAATGCCGAAAATTACTGCTAATCCTCCAACGCCTTGACTTATCGAAGCTCCAACAACATTTCCAGTTATTGCGCTGCCTGTAACTGCTTGATAGCCTTGAACAGTTGCAAACAAGCCTGCAATAAGTGCAAAAACAAATCCTATAACATTTCTCATTTTATACTCTTTTCCAGCTCTTACAGCTCTTTTTTCGCTATTCCTCTTAATTCTTCTCATTTTATATGAGTATTAGTATATTTATATTTTTCTAATCGCTTTATTTGTTTTATTTTACTTTATTTTAATCGCTTAACTTCTTAATCCCTCCTAATCTTTAACGTTTATCTTAGCTCCTCTTAATTCTTTTAACCGCTTCCACTATTGTTTCCACTTCTATTTATTCCATTATCGTCCTCTTCGTTCTCGTCCTCGTCATCATCTTCAGTCTCATTTCCTCCTCTCCTCTCGCGCTCTTCTCTTTCCTCTCTCTTCTCTCTTATTCTTTCTCTCAGATCTTCAATCCTCTCTTCTATCTTCTCCCTTCTTTCCTCTACACGCTCTAAAATATCCTCAAATTCTTCAAATCTTTCCAAAATCCTTTTTGCATTCTTTGCAAGCCTTTCAGCAGCAGTTGCTTGTCCAAAAGCCCTGCCAAAACTTTCATTGGAAAAGGCTTCTTCTGCCTCTGCGAGCTTTTCTTTTGCCTCTTCAATTAGCTTTTCAGCTGCCTTTAAGCCAGGAATTGTAAGGGTTTTATTATCAATTGTTGTATTAGTAAGATTTAGATCTGTAAGATTTGATAAGGAAGCTTTAACTTCTTCAAGTGCCTCTTCAGCCTCTGCAATTTCCTCTTCTGCATCTTCTATCTGTTCAGCTGCTCTCTCTTGCTTAATCGCTGTTAAATTCTCCCTTTCTTCCTCCTCTTCAATCTCATCATCTATTTCACTCTCATTCTTACTCGTCTTTTCTCTTATCTTTATCTTAATATCAATTTTTACTCTGCCAACAGAATCTTCTGCGCCAAGAGTAATATTCACGATTTCGTTTATAAGAGAATTAATTCTGTCAATTTGCTCTTGTGTGAGATTGCCGCCTCTTGCCTTTATTCTAATCTTAATCTCAAGTTCTCTTGAAACATCTTGAATGAGAATTTGATTCTGGACAATCCTTTTTTCAATTCTGATTACTTTCTCGACTGCATCTTCATCATCCTCTAAGCCCTCTGTCTCAATTTTAACTCTTGTAATAAGCCTCGCATGCTCATTCTTTGCCTTTTCAGCTGCCTCAAGTTTATTTTGCTCAATCATTGCATTTACTTCTGCAAGCCTTTCTTCTGCAAACTCTAAGCCTTTCTCAGCTTTTGCTGCTTTTCCAGCTGTTATTGCAAGCTGCAGCCTTTCAAAAGCAATCTCAAGACCATAAAATGGAGAATCAGGAGTTGTTCCTGCTGGTGGCAATTCTTCGTGCGCAAATGCCAAGGTTGCTAGTAATAAAATTGAAGTTAATATTGATAGTGTAAATGCTGTAAATGTTGTAACACTCTTTTTCATTTTATATAAACGTTAATGAAGGTTTTTAAAGATTTCTATGATGCTATGAGGCTGAATAATCAATAGATAAGAAAGATAAGGAAGAATCAGAAGAATAAAAAAACTAGAATCTTCTAATAATTCTTATTACATGACCCATGCCACCGCCGCCACCGTCACCGCCGCCGCTTGGAGCTGGGGAGCCTCCTGTATCTCCTGAAGGAGCTGTGTATCCACCACTTTCTGTTCCAGTGTAAGTACCGCCGCTTTCATAAGTCCCTGAGTAAGTAGTTGTTTGTCCTGTTGAAGGATCTGTGTAAGAGTAACTGCCCGTTGATGTGTCATAACTGTAAGTGTAAGAAGATGGTTCTCCTGCTGTGTAACCTGTGTGTGATTCTCCTGTTGAGGATGTCCATGAATTTGTTGAAGAATCATAATTCCATGTCTCTCCTGTATATGTTGTATACGTGCCAGTTGATTCATAACCAACAGGAGCAACAGTTGTTGCTTCTGGCTTGTAAGTCTCACCAGTTGAAGAGCTCCATGAAGAGGTTGCAGGATCATAATTCCATGTTGCTCCACTATATGAGTAAGAGTATTGGTTTGTATCGCCTTGATATTGTATATAGTTTGAATGCAAGGAGGCATCATAAGCTGCAAATACTGTTCCAGTTGATGAAACATATGTGTTAAATTCTGGATTGTAATCATATTTTACTTCTTTAGTTTGTCCTCCTTCCTCTGTCGTTATCTCAAATCCTGTTGGCTTGATGCTGCACCCTCCTCCGCCTGAAAAAGTGTAATCTCCTTCAGGGTAAGCAAAAGTTTCCTTTGTTCCATCTGGGTTAACAACTTCATACCCTGTTGCTGTGTATGTGTACTCTACAGTTCCTTCTGGAGTTTCAACCTTGTAAGAATGAATTTCATTTCCTTCTGTGTATGCTTTTGGAGGAGTGTATCCTTCAGGGAAGTTCTGGTCATAAACTTCTCCAAGAGGAGTTGTGTATCTCCAACCATCTGCAAGCATCTCATATTTGTAACCGCTTGCAGGATCCTCGTATACGAAACCTTCAACAAATCCTCCGCCTGCAGCTGCAAGTCCTGGATCTGCTGGAACAAGTCCTTCTCCAGGCACATCATTAAAGAACGTTCCTGGGGGAATGTAAGGCTCACCGTAAGCATTTAAATATTCTTGAGCAAATCTGTCTGAAAGAACTGCTGTTGCTTCCTCTTCGCTGCTTCCTTCTGCTACTAACTTGTCATATTCTGATTGATATTCTGTACTTAATTTCTCAGCGAGGGCCATAACTTTTTCCATTTGCTCTTTATAATCATCATAATCTTCAGCAAGCTCGGGGTGCTTATCTGCAAATTCATCTCCAACTTGCTCATAATCTGCAACAAAATCGCTAGCTTCATCTATTCTCTCTGCTTCTTCTGCCTCTCTCTCAGCTTGAATATCTGAAAGTTCTGCAAGAACTTCTTCTCTTTCAGCTTCATCTGTGAATTCAACAACCTCTATTAATTGTTCAACATTATTGATTAAAGCCTCTGCAGCTGTTAATCTTCCAAATGCCTCTCCATCTCTCTCATGCTCAAATGCATTTTCGCAAGATTCTAGCTGCACGCTTGCCTCATCAATTAACTGTGAAATCGCAGCCTCATTTGGAAATTCAGTGCCAGCAGCCAAAGCTGCTTCAAATTCTGCCTCAATCTGCTCAACTGCTATCTGCGCAGCTGGCAGTTCTGCTTCAACTTCATTTTCATGAACTTCTGAAACGCCAGCAGCTTCTTCAGCAGCGCCAAGAACTTCTACTTCAGCTTCCAAGCTTGTTTGGCCAGTGTCTGCTGCAATTGTTTCAATGACTTCATCTTTTTGCTCATCTACAGTATCAGCAAATTCAACAACTTGTTCTTGCACTTCATCAATGCCAGTAGCAGCTGCTTGCTCTTCTGTTATTGTTCCAGCATCAACTGCTGTAACGAGAGTTTCCTTCAAATCTTCAACAACTTGATCATAAGATAAAACAAGAACTTCCTCCTCAACAACTTCACCGACAGTATCAGCTTGCTCTACTATTGTTTGAACTTCTTCTATCGCAGTTTGTGCATGACCTGCAGCAACTCCTGCCTCTTCATAATTTCCTTCCTCAATCATAACTTGCATTTCTCCAAGCTTTTCAGCAGCAACATCTTCTGGAGATGCGAACGTATCAAAGAAGGTATCAATAAAATAGAAAGGAGAATCAGGAGTCATTCCAGCAGAAAGAGTATAGGTAGTTTCATGATATTCTGTAATGCCTGTTGCTATATCTGTTGTGCCAATTACATTTCCCTCTTTATCCAAGACTAATTCAACAGGATGAGAAGGGGCAATAACAAAAGGCGCGAGAGAAACAATTAGAATTAATGATACTAAAAGTGATGCAAATTGTGAACCTAATGAACGAACCTTCAATTCCTTCCTTCTTTTCTGCATCTTTCCTGCTGTTACCTCTCTTTTATTGAAATGATTAAAATGGATAAATTCCCTATTTTTAAAGCTTTCGCTCACGAACGAAACTGATTGCGAACTGGTTGCAGATTAAGTTAACAATGTTAAGTTCCTTCGAGATTCTTCTTTCTTCTTAAACCCCTTCTGACATCTTCTTAAACAAGTAAATGTAAATCTCTCCAAAAGCCTCTTGTTGTTCAAGTGTGATTTTCTCTCTTGCATCTAAGTGCAGAAGGGGAATGAAAGTTGCAATCTTATCCTCTCTTCTCTCACTGCCAACAAGTTCGCTGAACGTAAGCTGCTCACTTAACTGCTTTGCAAAGAACTCACGAATTTTTCTATAGAGCTCTCTTATCTTCTCATTAATATTGATGCGTGCAACTGGAAGCACAATTGCGGCTTCTCTTTCAGCTCCCATAATTGCCTCAACCCTTCTCTGCCTTCTCTCTTCTACTTCAATTGCTCGCTCAAGAGCTTGCATGAGCTCTTCTATTGTAACCTTCCTCAATCTTGGAAGAGGTGTTTTAGGCAAGATAATAGGTAGCTCTTCATGTGAAAGAAAGAATCTCTGTTGCTCTTCCTCAATCTCTTGCTCCTTTCTACCAAAAAGAAGCTCATCAAAGAGTAGAAGCTGCTCGTAAAGCCTTTCAGATTTCATGCGCAGTAGAATTGCAGCAGCAAGCAAAACTCTGCCAGAAACAAAAAAATTCGCTTGCTCAATTTGCCTTATCTTTTCCAAGAAGTTGCGCGTAAGCAACACAATATCAATATCAAGAGGATCAAGCTGCTCGCTCCTTATAAGGTCATAAATCAGTGCTTGCCAGCTTATCTCATCTCCTGTTATAAGATTGTAAAGCTCCTCATGGCCTATTTTCTGGTTTCTCTGATTGTTGCCTTGGTTGCCTTGGTTGCCTTGGTTGTTATTTGGATAGCCAGAACCAGAGCCGATATTGTTTGAGCCGTCTAGGTTGACCAGGTTGTTTGGATCGTTTGTTGGGCTTAAAGCTGTTGCTTTTTGAGGTTTAGTTAGAGACTTACCTTTAGCCTTTTTAGCCATTCTAGAGCCTAATTCAGGCAAATTTGATACTTCCTCTGCTGCGCCCTCTGAAGCTGCCTCTTTTCTCATACAAGCGAGTAATCATAAGGATTTATAAAGTTTTTCAAAATTGCCTTTTCTCCCCTTTTCTCAAACTCTTCGCTTAATCTAGCAAGAATTCAGCACAATTTTTCTCTGGGGAGTTGTAATTACTCCAAGATAGTCAACCGAAAAATTTAAATAGTTCTGAGTTTTATAATTATTACCTCTTTTTCCCCAGGGGGGACAGCCTTAGTATCTCCTTCCTTCACTAAGCATGTCTCCCCCAGGGTTTAAATTCTCAGCATGAATTTTGAGACATGCTTTGGAATTTTGTGTTTCTAAAAACTTTTTCCTTGT
>CAYICV010000028.1:0-1984 GCA_964362035.1 Candidatus Woesearchaeota archaeon
TGGAATTGAGAAAAGGCTTATTCAGCTCTCTCCTGAAAAAATGGCAAAGCAAGCGGATGCTAGCAGAAATCTTTCAGCAAAAATAAAGAGTATCACAGAAAGCATGGAGAGCACAATCTCAACATGGAAGAAGGCTTGCTTTGCAACTTATGGTGGCTTGTTTGTGAAAAATGCTCTCGAAGGCTTTCAAGGCACGCCTGCTGCTCGCAACAAAGTGATTGATGCATTTGAACAAGAGTGCAAGGCAAATGTAGGCTACAATAAGCAATTTAAGAATTATCATGAATGCTTCTTATCTCATAGAAATGAGATTGATGCTGGCATAGATGTTGTGCAAGAGGCAACGAAGATGGCTGAAGAGCTGCTCAATTCTGTAAGAGTCACAGGGCAGCCAAGTAAGGTTAATCGTGGTGTGCTTACAAGAATCCTTAATGAGAATTATGCAGATATAATAGAGGAAAGTCTAGACAAAGATTGCAAAGATAAAAAAAGTGATTGTAAAAAGACTCTTGATGCTGCATTAACAAGTATAGACATATATGAAGAACATTCAAAAACAATTGTTGTTTCTCCAAGTGATGTTAGGAAATTACTTTTCAATTTAGAAGTTGCTAAAAGAGCAAGAGGAGAAGAATTTAAGATTATGGGAGAAAACTATCAAAAGTTTGCTGGAAGCGATGTTGTATTTTATGCTAATAGAGGAAAAGAGCTTAGAGGTGTTTTAGATGATTACGATGTAGTAAAAGCCACAATTCATGAGGATGTGAAAGTTCAAACTGCCATTAATAGCCGTATTTCGTCGGATGAATTGTTCAAAGATTATCTCCTTGCTAGAGCTATAGGAAATAATGTAATTACATCAATAAGCGTTGGAGATGCAATTTATGTTCTGCATAAGGATCCAAAAGATCAAAAATGGAAATGGGAGAAAGCGGATATAAGCAATGGCATTGCGCAGATAACAAGAAAGAAGGGAGTAGATACAGAAACAATTACTCTGCCGATAAGAACAGTTTGCACTCCTGCAAGCGGAGTTCAACAGGAAATTCAGTTTTATGGAGAAGGAGAGCATAAAGGATTGCCTAATCACATGCCATTTCCTCTTCGTGGCATTGGAGGCGCTTATGGAGTTGGCTTTGTAACAGTTAATGAATATGATAATGCAAACTATCCTACTCGCATGTTAATCTCAGCTCCAACAAAAGAAGGCGCTTGTGATATCTTCTTGTATGAAAGAGGCCAAGACTTTTCAGGAGCAAGAAAAGATGCGGTTGACGCTGCTGTTGCTGCTGTAAGAGAAGCTTCTCGCATCTCTTACAAAAATGAGTTAATCGGCAAGACAATTCCTCTTGCAGGCATAAGCGATGTAAGATTTAAGATAGGCAAAGCAACAATTGAGCCAGCGAAAGCTGAATGCGAAGACTTCATGTCGCCTGAGGATTGTGAAATTTTATTCCAAGTATGCGATCCTGTAATGTGTCCTTCAAGCAGATGCAATCTTGGTGGAAGATGGCCAGTAAGTGATGTTGTTCAAACAGGTGTTGTAGGAAGCATTGCTCTTTGCGCTCCAAACTTCCCACATCCAGCAGTACCAGTATGCTTGCCGGGTGTAAGAGCTGGCTTGCTTAATTACGCAAGCATTTTAGATGCATATGCTGCATGCTTAGATGATGCGCGCGTAACAGGAAAATCAAGTGGAATCTGTGATACAATAAGAAGTGTTTATGTCTGTGAATTCTTATGGAAAGAAGGAGTAGTAGTTGCATCAGTTCAAGGAGGAATTCCAAAACTAATTTCAAAGATTGGTGGAGCAAGCGGAGGAGGCTCAGAGTATCTTAACTTCAAGAATAGTTTAGACAAAGTTACGGATTCTGTAAAGTGGTTTACAAGTGTCTACGCCGACACTGCGTTTGCTGCATTCAAAGCAAGAACAGGACAAGAGATTGGAACACAAATCTGCAAAGCTGCATTCTTCGGCAGAGTT
>CAYICV010000028.1:1994-6731 GCA_964362035.1 Candidatus Woesearchaeota archaeon
TTGAAGAACTTTCTAAGCCTGAATCGCCGCCGCAATTCACTGCATTCTTTGAAGAAATTCCATTCAGCGATGTGTCTGGCCCTACTGCATTTGGAGGCTTACAAGTGCCTCAAAGTCAATATAAAGTTACATTCCATATCTTTGCAGGGGAGAATAAGGGAATCTTTTACAGAATTTTCCTTGCAGATCCAGTACAAATTGCAGGACAGCCTCCATTGCCACGGATATTAGAAATTTCTGCACTTGGAAAAGCAGAAGCACGCGGCTTCCGCGGCTTCCTGCCAGCAAATCAATTTGTTTCAGCATCTCCTGATTTTATTGCCCCTGCTGGCTATAGACAAGTTTGTGTTGAAATAGATGCGGAGCTAAAATGCGGTTTCGGAAAAGTAACAACTGATTTCTTAATTAACTATGTTTCTGATTTATACTTGAAGCAACAACTTGAGAAAGAAGTGAAGTCAGCAGAAGAATGCCAGAGCGGCAGTGCAAGTGCAATTCCATTAGCAAATCTTCCCTTTGCGCCAACACAAGCAATAAGCGAAGCTACTAAAGGTGGCTTGCAGAGAGGTGGCATTACAAGAATCTGCAGTGTAGAAAATCCAGGAAGAGGCATCTCAGGCGTAACAGGAGCTGCAGCTGAAAGATGGACAAGGGTTGGCACTTGTGGAGTTATAAGCGGAATAGAAATGAGTTGCTGGCTTGATACATTCAGTGTAAGAGAAGCTGTAAAAGATTTGAAATTTGAAGAGCAGACAATTAAGAAAGCAGAAGATGCGAACTTGCAATATTTGCTTGAGCAAGGATTCTGGACTGAGGAGAAGAGTGAGGCAGAAATAAAAGATTTGAGAGATCTTGAACTTGGTTTAAGAAATCTTGCGGCTGTTGAATTAGAGGATGGAAAAATAGATGATGAAGGAAAGAAAGCAATTGAAAGTTCTGCTAGCTCTGTCATTAAACAAGCAGAATTAATTTATGCACAAACTCTTAACGAGCAATTAAAGGCAGAAGCTCTTGTAATTAAGGGAGATGCGCTTGCGGCAGTTGCAAAGGCGAAGTTGCCTGAATTGGTTGAGGAGGAGAAGAAGAGGCAGGAAAAGGAAAAAGAAGCTGCTGAAGAGCAACCAACTTCTCCAGGAGCTCCTCGAGTAGGAGGGCAAATAAAATACGGAGTAATTTCTGGGAGCAGTGAAACTTATCTTAGTACAGGAAGCAGTGGAAACAATGTAAAGCAACTGCAAGAAGATTTGAAAGCCGTTGGATGTGATCCTGGCGGAATAGATAGTAAGTTTGGAGCAAATACAAAGGCAGCAGTTGAAGGATTTCAAAAAGCCAAGGGTTTAGAAGTTGACGGAGTAGTTGGCCCTGCAACTGCACAAGCATTGAAGGGAGCAGTTGAAAAGGGAGAGAAAGATGTTTGTAAAGAAAAAGTTGCTGTTGGTGTGAAAACTTTAGAAAAGTCAATTAGTGGAGTGAGAGAAGGCAATAGCTTTACACTAGGTGAATTTGCATTTAAACTTCGAAGAATAAGAGAAGAAAGGGTAAAAAACATTCCAACTGGAGAATACGAAGCTGAGTTCGAAGTTAAGTTAAGGGATAAAACTTTGAGCTGTTATGCCACAGGAATGGAATTGGGGGTTATTGGAATTTTGAAGGTTAAATCTAATGGAGAAGTGGATTATGGAAAAGATGGAAGTATTTTTGATATTGATCCCGAATGCAAAGATATTAGTTTCAGAAATGTTATTATTGCCCCTTATGGATTTTCTGCTGGAACTGTTATAGTTAAAGTAAAAGAAGTTATTAAAGAAAAATTAGAGGGGATATATAAATTTAATGTTGGCGATAAGATAAAAGTAGGCGCTTTAGAATTAGAATTAAGAGAGATTAGAGCTACTTCTGTGGCTCCAGGCTTGACGGGTGAACTAGAAGCGAACTTTAGAATTTTTTATAGCGGTTTCGTAAGTGATCCTATCTGTAAGAGCTATAGAATTAACGAAAAGGGTGGTGTGAAAAAAAGTGGTGAGCCAGAATGCCATACTCTTGAATTTAAAAAAGTAAAAATAAGCAATGACGCATTTGAAGGCGAAATCGAGTTTAGAGAATTTGATAGCGGGAGTAAAATTACGTTTTACAAAAATAAAGATCAAACTGTAATAATTAGAAGCAGCAACACTTGGTATGTAGTATTTTTCAAGGGCTTTGACTCAAAAGAGCATCAAAAAGTTGGAAAGGAAGTTGGAGTTGCGATGTTTGAATTAAGAAGGCAAAGGCGCGTGTTAGATTGCTGGAACGGCGCTGGAATAGAAAAAAACATTGTAATTACTCCGCCATTTATAGGGGATATTATTTGGGAATCGAAGAACTTTATAGCAAAGATTGGAGGAGACTTCGACAGAAAATCCTGTGAGGAAGTAGAATTCCAAAAAGATAGTATTAAAGCTGATGTAAATAAAGAGTCCTTTGAGGCTGTAATAAATATAAAGTAATCAATTCTCTGATGGCGCATCATCCAACGCAGCATAGCCAAATGGAAATTCTGCTACATAATTTAATCCTTCAAGTGTTAAGCTGTAAGAATCGCCTTTTTGTGAAACGTAGCCAAGCGATATTAATTCTTCGAGCATTTTGCTTATTTCTGAAGTGTTAAAATTTATATTAGCTTTCTTTAATTTTTCGAGCTCTGATTCAATTCTTCTAAAATCTGCCTCTTCATATGTATAGAGAACTCCCATTATGCCAAGCTGTCCTGCAAGATATTCTATTAATTTGCTTTCTTCTTGTTTTTGGTAATTTTCTGATTCCATCTTAAAATGCGGGGAGCAGGGTTCGAACCTGCGTAGGCACTAAGCCAACGGGGCCTAAACCCGTTCCGTTTGACCGCTCCGGCATCCCCGCATACTGCTGCGAGGATGCTGATGTTTAAAAGTTTAATTAGATTGAAAGGGGATCAATACTTATCCTTCTTCTTCCACGCCCAAGAGTAATGCTTCAGCTTTGCTATTCTGCCGAAGCCGCAGAAAGCGCAAACTTTCTTGCTAATATGAAATGATTTATGCCCGCATCTTCTGCAAACTATATGAAGCTTCTTTCCTCTTCCTCGCAAGCCAAGTGTTGGAGTTCCTTTTGTCATTTTCTGGTTTTGTTAAGATAAGTGTGAAATTTATTATCAATCTGCTGAGGAGACTGGCATGAAAATTTCTGGGTTGTTATCTGTGTTTATTGTCTATACTTAGTTTCTGCTTGGTTTTATTCAATAGAAGAAGGACTTATAAAGATTATTGTATCGCCTCTTACAAAAGTTAGGCCAAGATTCTTTTTGGCCTCCCCACTCACAACTTCCTTTGTATTCTCGAGAATAATGTTTATGTGAATATCAAATGCAAGCAACTTTCCAACAAGCTGCCTATCATTCTTAAGCTGAACAAGAACTTCTTTACCTTTGCTCTTGTTTAGTAAGTCTAGTGGTCTTTCAAAAGTATTCATTCTGCTTTTTTTTGCTTTTGGCTTTTCTGTTTGTTTTGTGTTATTGACTTTGCTTTTGCTCTGCTTTTCTACTCAAGCTTTGCTTCACTTCTTTAGCTTCTGCTTGCTTCTTTTGTATTTAAATTTTTTGTTTCGCTGTTCTCCGTCTCTATGTAATCAATTTTAGAGCAGAAAGTTATTTAAATTTATTCTATATGTGTAGTTCATGCGAAGAGGAAGAAAATCTACTGGCGGGAAGTATAAGAAAGCAAGAAAGAAAAGACTGCATGAATTAGCTAGGCAGCCAAGATTAGTTAAATTTGGAAAGGAGAAGAGAAAAATTTTGCGTGTGAGGAGCGGAAAAGGGAAGGTTGTTTTGCTTTCAGCTGATGTTGCTAATGTTTTTGACACTAAAACGAAAAAGGCTGAAAAAGTTAAGATTAAAGCTGTTATCGAAACTCCTGCAAACCGTTTCTTGGCAAGAAGAAGCATAATGACGAAAGGCACTATCATTGAAACAGAGAAAGGAAAAGCGAGGATAACTAATCGTCCAGGTCAGGAAGGAAGCGTGCAGGCCGTGTTGATCCAAGATTAATCGGGGATATTAGAAAGTAAGGTTCTTAATCAAAAAAGAGCGCGGTTAAGTGTTTTATGCTTGTAGGTACTAAAAACCTTTAAAAAGATTACTCTTAAATCGAAAGATTTATAAAGTCGTGAGAGGTAAATATTTTAAAACTTGCGTAAAACTTAGATTCACTCTCAAGTGAGTTCTAGAATGGGGGAAGTAGGAAAATGGTGTTTATAAAAAAGTGCCCAGAATGTGGAAGTATAAATCTTGCATTTGAAGGTGAAAGAGGAGAGATTATTTGTAAAGATTGTGGCTTAGTTGTTGAAGAGAAGATGCTTGATCTGGGCAGAGAATGGAGACAGTTTGAAGAGGGCAAGGGGAGAGGCAGAGGAGGCGCGCCAATGACAATGCAGAAATTCGATAGAGGTTTAACAACAAATATCGGAGAGGGTTCTGATATCTATCAAATAGCAGGAGAAAAAAGCAGGAAAAAATTCTTCAGGCTTAAGAAATGGCAAGAAAGAGTTTCAACTTCTATTGAAAGAAATTTAAGACTTGCATTAGCAGAGCTTAGGAGAATAGCTGAAAATCTTCATTTGCCTAATGTTGTTAGAGAAGAAGCAAGCAGAATTTACAATCTTGTTTTGCAAAAAGGTTTAGTTAGAGGAAGAGGGATGGAAAGCGTAATAGCTGCTTGTTTTTATGCT
>CAYICV010000029.1:0-6589 GCA_964362035.1 Candidatus Woesearchaeota archaeon
CTTGCTGCTGAAGTGAATGAAACAGATTTAATGGAAAATTCTGGCTTAAGGCTTATCTATAAGAATCCTACTGAGGCCTTTAGGCTTGCTGCTGAGTTTAGTGACAAATCACTTCTTCGCACCATTGCAGATAAAATGCTTGATGAAGACCCTGTAATGTCTTACTGGGCTGCTAAAGCAGCTGAAGATAAGGCGCTACTGAGGATGGTTGCTAAGCGAGTTGTTGAAAAGAACTCTAGAATTGCATATCTCGCTGCAAGAGAGGCAGGAGATTCTTCTCTATTAAGCATGGTCGCAGGCCGCATAGTGGAACTTGATCCTGCAGGAGCATTTGAGGCGGCAAAGGAGGCTAATGATAAAGAACTTACTGAACTTGCTGGAAGAAAGGTTGCTGAGAGAGATGTTATTTTAGCATATCAACTTGCTGAAAGATACAAAGACAATGAACTTCTTTTGGTTGTTGCGCGCAGATTGGTTGAGAGTACTCCTAAGACTGCATATGAGATTGCAAAAGGCTTGAGCTATGAACTTTTTGTTCTCGTAGTAAATGAGCTTGCGGAGAGAGATGCATGGGCATTATACAGAAGTGCACGCTTAACAGGAGATGAAAATTATATTGAACTTG
Source organism: Candidatus Woesearchaeota archaeon (assembly GCA_964362035.1). GTDB lineage: Archaea > Nanobdellota > Nanobdellia > Pacearchaeales > UBA12030 > CAYICV01. The sequence goes on from CAYICV010000029.1 coordinate 626, forward strand.
CTGGCAGAAAGCTTGTAGAGAAAGATGCCGTTAAGGCTTACAGAGAAGCAATGTCTGCTAATGATAAAGAGCTCCTAAGAATTATCAAGGAAGCTTTGGCAGAGAAATTCCAAGGCATAATAGATGTTGAAGAAATGATTGAGAAGATAATTTAATTAATTTGATTTTCTTTGGTTTTTTGGCATACAAGTAAGAATTCTTTTCCCCTATTAATTTTGAAGTATACTATTTATCACAATAATTTATTTATAGGTAACAATCGTTCTTAATTTATGAAAAGTGAAACCATTAAAGCTATCCAAATATTTATAATCGTATTAATCTTGGCTCTAAATTCGGTTTTATTTCTAGATAGAACTTATGGAAAAGAAGATAAAATTAGCACTTTGCGGACATCTCCGATTACATTTCAGAAAGGATGGCCTGTTAAGATTGAAGATGTCCCAAGTCTCTTTCTAAGTTTAGCCGATCTAAATAATGATGGGAAATTGGAGGTTATAGTACCAACAGATAAAAAAATTTACATTTTTGAGTACAATGGAAGCTTATTGCAAGGCTGGCCTGTAACCGCGCTAGACAGGATTGCTTCTTCTCCGGCAATTGGGGATGTTGACGGTGATGGAAATCCAGAGATCTTGATTAGCGGAAATTTTAATAATTATGTTTATATGTGGCGTAATAACGGAAGCCTCGCAGCTGGATGGCCTGTTAATATTGGCAATTCTCTTGGGTCTTATCCGGTTTTAAGTGACTTCAATAATGATGGGAAACTAGAAATTGTTGTGGTTTCTAATTATCCAGAGAGAAAGTTATATTTAATATCTTATAATGGTAGCATTCTGCCTAATTGGCCGCAACCAATCGGAGGTACTATCTTTTCCTCTCCAACCATAGGCGATATTGATCAGGATTGGAGTTTAGATATTGTTATCTCCACTTTTGATGGTGTTTACGCATTTAATTATAATGGCAGTTCACTTAGAAATTGGCCAAAATCTTTTGACATAGGTTTTAACTCATCAGCGGCTTTAGGTGATATTAACAAGGACGGGAGTCTAGAGGTAATAGTAAACTCGTTATATGGCAAAGTTTATGCGCTTAATTCTAATAGTAGTATTTTAGAAAATTGGCCCGCTGATACTCAGGACTACTTCGCTTATTTTGCTCCGGCAATCGGAGATATTGATGCGGATGGAAAATTGGAGATTATTGTAACTTCTATTTCTAAAATATTTGTTTTAAGAAGTAACGCTTCTCATATGGAAAATTGGCCGAAATCTATAGCTAGAGATATCCTAAGTACATCAGCGGTTGTTGGCGATGTCGATGGTAATAAAAAACCCGATGTTCTTTTAGGTGCAGACAAACTATACGCATGGAATAGTAATGGAAGCTTAGTAGAGGGGTGGCCGCTAAATTCAACAAGTATTTCTTATTTTACTCCTGCCTTAGATGACTTAGATGGTGATGGGGATACAGAGGTTGTTGTAGCTGCCAGTGATGGTTATGTATACGCATGGGATTTGCCTACAGGCCATAACCTAGCATACATAGAATGGTCAAAGTTTGCGCACGATACAATGAACACGGGTCGCTATGAAAAAGCCGAGTCTTGTATTGAGCCTGCAAATGGGATGAACATTAGTAGAAATACTGTCTTTTGTTCAGGATCCTATAATTTAACAGATGGAATAAAGGTTAATGCTAGCAATGTAACTCTAGATTGCAATAACGCAACGTTAAACGGCTCGAGAGCTGAAGTTGGAATACTCTTACAAGAAGTGGAGGGAGCAACAATAAAGAACTGCAGACTCATTGGATATTCCAATGGCATTGTGCTTAACTTCTCAAGGAATAATTTAATAACAAATAATTTTATTAACGCAACAATCGAAGACGGCATATTTCAAGGGGGTGCTATATTCTTAGCTAGTTCAGCTAACAATTCCATTATCAATAATTCCTTATTTCCTTACTGCTGCGCAATCGCTTACGGAATGCTAATGCGTTTTTCGAATTATAATAAGGTTTCTGGGAACAGAATTTATAATTTTACAGAAGGACTAAGGATGGAGCAAGGAAGTTCTAATGTAATATCCAAAAATGAAATTTCTTTATCTCGTGTTAAGCCAAGTATAGCAATTCTTATTGCTGGCTCTTTATTTAACGAGATTTCAAATAATTCTATTAAGAAGAATTCTCATGGCTTATGGTTAAGCTTCTCTTCAGATAATATTATTATCGACAATGACGTTAGCGCTAACGAAATTTCTGCATTAGACATTTTATCAGGCTCACAAAACAATATCATAAGAGCAAACAACATTTCTAAGAATGATAGAGGCATAACAGCATCTGTTGGCAATGTTAATGAGATTAATTATATAGAAAATAATACTATAAGCTATAATAATTATGGGGTAGAGGCAAATTTTAATAACATCGTAAGGGACAATCGTATTAATGGTAATGGTTTTGGAATAAGAGTTCCTTTTGACAATGTTACAATAACAGGAAATAAAATACTTGAAAATGGTGTTGGAGTATATGTGCAAAGTGCAGGCAATACAAGAAAAGGGAATAATATAACATTAAATGAAATAAAAAGCTCCACTGTTGGCATCCTTCTAGAATCGCCTAATCATACAATAAGACTGAATGATTTACGAGGGAACACAATTTCCTTAAAGAACAACATACAAAATCCTACTCACAATATAACAGCAGAAGAAAATTATTGGGGTACTACGAATAGAGATGAGATTGAAGCTGTTATCTATCATTGCATAGATGATGAAACAGTCGGCTGCGTAGATTTTGAGCCTTGGTTAGATAAGCCTTTCGGAGTTATTCTTATTGGAGATGTTACTGGAGATTGCAAAGTTGATATCTTCGATTTAGCTGCTGTAGGAAAGGCATTCGGAAGCAGCGAGGGAGATCCAAACTGGAATGCTACCGCTGACATAAATGGAGACAATATCATAAATATAATTGACTTAGCTGCTGTTGGAAAAGCCTTCGGAGATATTTGTTAGATTTGTTAATCTGCTTTTTCCCTAACTTTTTCTTTCTCTGCTTTTGTCTTCCTCTCCGCATCTTCCAATCTTGCAAACAAAATTTGTTTCTCAATATTCAGTCTCTTAGCGACTTCATCATACTTATGCAATCTTCCTGCTAAATCATTAATAATGGAATTAGCATCTGCTAGATTAAAACGCAACTCTGCAGGCTCAATTATCTCTATTGAAGAAGGCATGTAATCAAAGCAAATCTCAAAAAGCTTGAGAAAATCTTTTGCCAGGATTTCTACTTCGGTAAAAGCAGTAAAAAGTTCTTTAGCTTCTTTAAGCGTCTTTGGCTTGTAGATTTTTTTATTTAAGAATATAACTTCTTTATCCGAGGATATAGCTTCTGTTATTTTTTTAAGAGCTTCACTTACATAATCTATGGGTCTACCTAAAACTTCTATTATAATAACTGCTCTTATATAACCTTCACTTATTTTCTCCCTTATATCTTTTTCTTCCATATTACATATAGTAAAGCTGCAGTAACAAAAACAAGTATCCAAATTGCAATTTGCCTTATATATTTAATGCTTGATGCGTAAATAATCTTGCTTGCTCCTGGCCTTGCTTCTGCCTTTGATGCCCGTGATTGTTGCACAGCCTTAGCTTCTTTTGTTGGAGCTGTTACATTGCTCGTAATTGCTCTCGTTGTCACAATTGTCTGAGCTTGCGAAGCTTGAGTTTCCTCTTCTGTTATTCCGCTTGCAACACAATCTGGATTAGCCTCTGCGTAGATTGAAAAGCCCTCCTCTGCAAGTTTTTCCCATGCATTCTTTTCGTTAAGCTTGAAAACGCGTAGAAATAAATCATAGTTGCCCTCTTCGTAGTAATTGTTACAATTAGAATAAAGATAAAATTGTAGGGAAAGCTGCAGCTGCTCATTTGCGGCGACATTCTCCACTGTCACAGCACTTTTAGCATCAATTTTGTTAGCTGTTATCTGCGTTTCAGCTTCGTCAGGCTCTCTAACAATGCGCTTTGGAGAAGCGTAGATTAAAAACAAAAGCTTTTCATAAGTTGCATTAGAAAAGAAAGTTGCTTTAATCTGAGAAACAGAACCAAAGTTTACATTTATTGGCACATCTGTTATTTTAAGATAAGCTGCGGTTGCTGAAGTTTGATTTTGTTGCTGCTGAGTCTGATTTACCTGCTGCGTTTGATTTGTTTGATTTGTTGGCCCTTGTGTTTGATTAGTCTGATTTGTTTGATTAACTATCGGAATAATACTTAACCCCCTCACGAAAATTTCCTTGCAGGCTGCATCGTCACTTAAATTTGAATTTTCAGAAGTTGTGCTAACAATTGAGCCGCAAAGTTTATAACTTCCTGCAGTTGCATTCCAATAACCTGTATCTGCGGTTCCCCAGCAGCCTATTTCTCTCTCGAATGTATCTTCTTTAATAATCCCACTCAAAGATGAGATGTTGTAGAAAACAATTACATCATCTTTTATCTGTGAACAATTAGGTTTATCCTTTATGTCAATCCTAAAGAGCTTAGTCTGTACACCAGCATCTATTGTCTCATTCAAATTTACTTTTATTTGAACATTTTCTATTACTTGTGCTAAGATTAAAGCTGCTAGCAAAATAGACAAGACCAAAGCCCAAAAAGCCCCTTTTGTGTTTAGCATCAATAAAAGTGAATAAAAAATCTTAAATATTTTTTGTTAAGCTGTTTGTTAACCAAACATATCTGCATCTCCGTTTGAGCGGGCACAGTTTCTTAATCTATGAATAGCCCTTTGTTTGATTGCTAATATAGAATTGCGATCTTGACCTAACTCCCTACCTATTTCTGCTGCCGTTTTCTCTCCTCTACCATCAAGGTTAAAAGATTGAACTAAAATCCTTCTCTCCATTTCACCTAAGTTATTTAAAAGATTATCTACCATAATTCTCGCATATATTCTACCCTCATATGATTCAAAACTTCCATTACCACTACTTATAGGATCAAGCATCAACTCATCTAAAGATCTTATCATTCGCATATCTTCTATAGAAGTAGTCTCTCTTACTTCCTGAGCAGTCATATTCATGCTATCTGCAATTTCTATTAACGTAGGCGCTCTGCCAAATACTTTTGCCAATGCAAGTTCTTCTTTCTTTAGGTTGTTTAATTTGTAATATTGAGAGTGGGAAACACTAATCAAAGAAATTTTGTCTCTAATATAGTGTAGTATACTACCTACTATCCTATGCGTTACGTAAGTTGAGAATCTTGATACTTCTTTGGAATAATCGCCTACAGCTTTAATTGCGCCAATAAGTCCTTCTTGTAAAAGATCTTCCGTTTCTTCGAATAAATTATACTTAAAGGAGAAATCAGTTGCTATTTTTCTTACATAAGGCTTAAGTTTGGATACAAGTTCATCCATTGCTCCAGCATCGTTCTTTGCCTTAATGGCTAGCTCATTAACTTCTCCCCAATATGCAGAATAATCTTTTGTCATCTAGTATAAAGAAAGAAAATTTTAAAAGGCTTTTGTTAAGCAGCTTGCTTAAGCTTGCCATTTTTAGAGACCAGACTTTTACCATTATTTAGATTACTATAATGACTATAGACATAAGCCCTCATTTTAGAAATCGCGCTGTGCTCAACTTGCATTATATACTGCCTTGAATATCCATAAGTCTGCCCTATTTCTTCAAGACTCCTTTCTCCATTTCTGTCAAAGCCAAATTTTAACATAATAACCCCTTTCTCTCTTTCATTTAAGATGCCAGAAGAATAAATGTCTTCTATTATCATTCGCGCGAAAACTCTATCTAAGGTTCTTTCTTCTAAGTTTCCGTCTGTTACTTTATCAACAAATGAAAGCTCTGTATCCTCGTTAACATGTTCATCTAAGGAAGTTAAAGAGGTTAAAGTTGCATGCCCATTATGAGTAGAA
>CAYICV010000030.1:0-6429 GCA_964362035.1 Candidatus Woesearchaeota archaeon
CAGAAGCTGTTTGGAATGGCGCTACTGAAGAAGCCGCCTATGGAGCCGCTTACATCACATCAAAGAAAAACATTTTCTTAAAAAGAAAATATCCAACAAATCCTTTTGAAAAATCACTTGATATCTACACTCTTGGATTATGGCCTGCTGGCTTAGATAGAGAGAAAGAGAAATTTGTTATCTATCATCCGCCTGTAAAAGTTTAGTTAAGCCCCCATATACGTATCCATCTCAATCTTGCCAGCATGAAAAGTTCTTTGCCAATAATCTTTCCTTTCTTTCTCCTCAGCCTTCCTCAAGAGTTTAAGGCCGTTAGTAGAAGAATATATTACCCAAGCGATTAATATTAATATCGCGATTGAAATTTGTAATAGCATCAAATGCTGAGAAAAATAACTTTAAAAGCTTTCTTTAAATTTTGGATTACTTTGAAAAGGTAAACAAAAAATAAGTTAAATATATTAAATAAATAGTAGTATATGCTTAAGCTCAAGAGGCTAAGAAAGGGCTAAGAAGCCAGGAGAGCTAAGAAAATTAAGATTGCATCATTTGAGTATGATCAGTTGTCAGCATACCACTTGGAGTTTTATATTTAAAGTAAAGCTGTCTTTTCCCTTCCTCTTCCTCCAGCTGCTCACGATAGTTCTTACTAAAAAAATAAAAGATGTAAAATAAAAGAAATGCCAATGCCCCCAGAATTTGCCAGCTCATGTAATTATTCAGATAGGCTTAAAAATATATAAATTTTTCTATTGGCAGAAAAATTTATTTTTAAAATAGAAAGATGAAATTCGAAAAGAGTTGCGGGGCTGTGATATTTTATTTGAGTAGTGGAAAGCCACTTTATCTATTGCTTTATGGTGTAGGTTATTGGGGATTTACAAAAGGCTTGATCGAAGAAGGTGAGAGCGAGGAAGAGACTGCTCTCAGAGAGGCTGAAGAAGAAGCAGGCCTGAAAATAAAGATAATTCATGACTTTAAAGAAAAAATAAATTATATGTATAAACTTCATGGAGATTTAATTAAAAAAGAAGTAATTTTCTTAGTTGCCGAAGCTAATAGCAAAGGAGTCAAATTAAGCCATGAGCATTCTGATTTCAAGTGGCTCCCTTTTGAAGAAGCGCTCAAGTTAATGAAATATAAAAATCAGAAAGAGCTTCTCAAAAAAGCGAATGCCTTCATTCTTGAAAAGCTTAAGCAGAAGAAGTTGCTGTGAATGGCGAAGGCTTCTTGCAATAACTGCGAAGAGCTTAAAAAGCTGCTGCGCGTTTAATTTTAATAGATTTAAGAAATTTATAAGGAAAAAAGAGGAAATGAAACTGCCAATACTTGGGGCCACTAAGAGGATTATTGATAAAGATGTTAAAGAAATCGCTGCAGCAGAGTTTATTTCTGTTACAATCGCCTTATTTGCTGGAATTTTCTTAGTCAAGCTAATTAATAAATTTTATTTAATACCTGCACTTATCATTTTGATACCAGGGTTTTTAGCAATGCACGGAAGCATTTTTGGGAGTTTCGCGGCAAGGCTAACCGTTGATTTATACACAAAGAAAATCAAAAAGAAATTTCAATTTAGTAACATAATATTCCAAAACATACTCGCAACTATCTTCCTGTTATTCGTAATAAGTATATTTTTAGGAGTGATATCCTATACTGCCACATCAATCTTTTTTGAAGTTACTAGTATAAAAATAATTCTAATATCCCTAATTTCGGCTATGCTTGCTGCAATTATTGAGTTACCGTTAATAATCGTAGGCATCTTTTGGGCATTCAATAAAGGATTTGACCCAGATGATATTATGGGCCCTTACGTTACAGTTTTAGGTGATATTATAGGAGTATTATCATTGATATTTGTAATTTTCTTAGTAGCATAAAATGGGAATAAGTGAATTAAAGAACAGAAAAAGGAAAAGGGAATTAGAGTTAGAAGAATTAAGAAAAAAGGCAATAAAGAAAGAGAAAAAGGAAGGTAGTAACTTAGCAATAAAAATAATCAAAGAAAGTGTTAGAGTTTTAATCATAAGTTCCATTATTGTAACAATTGGTGGGATTAGTCTAAAAACTGTTGAAGATAAATTACTTACATTTATTCCATTTCTTATTCTGCTGCCTGCTTTAAATAAAATGTTGGGTGATTTTGGAGTTATAATTGTTAGTAGATTTACAACAATGCTTTACGAGAAAAGAATAAGGAAACCATTACTACATTCGCATAATTTGAAACATCTTTTTAGAGATATATTCCCTATAGTTATAATTTCTGCAATATATGTTCCTGTATTGGCCACGTTTGCGGCAACACTGCAGGGATTTGTGTTTGATTTATTATTTTTAATAAAAATAATATCTGGAATCTTAATTATTTCAGTTTTGCTTGTTCTTCTGAATTTTTTTGTTGCGGTTATTGGTGGCTTATATGTTTATCACAAAAAAGAAGACCCAGACGACTTGCTAATCCCAATAACAACAAGCATCGCTGATCTCGGAGGATTAATTTTGCTTGCGGTGCTTGTTGCGCTGATGTTTTAGCGTTTAGAACTACCGCGTCATGATCTTAACCACGTCTCCATTACGCAGCTTATAATCTCTAGCAATTCTGCGCTTACTCCTCACATCAATTGCAGCAACAAAATTCTTTGCTATGTCTGTATGAACTTTCTCTGCTAAATCAAAGGCATTTGAATTTTGCTGTAGCAGATAAGCATCTGGTAAAATTCTGCCATCTTTATCTGTCAGCTTAGTTTCATTCTCAACAGGATAAGCAACAATCATTCTTAGAATTGAAAAGATAGCATCATTTATGCACTGCTGAACTCCTGTATTTTTAAATTTCTGCAGAACATTCTTTTGAATAAAGTCAAGGCCTTTTTTCTGCCCTTCCATCAGCTCTTTTTTTATCTCAAAGCTGCTTTCTCCAGGAATGTAGTTAATTAAGCCATGCTTTGCAGCCTCTCTTAAAGCAAGCTCACTTTCAGCAGAACAGGGGAAAATGGGCAAGACAGGAAATGTCTCTCTTAACTCTTCCAAATTCTCTTCAGCATCAGCAATATCTATTTTATTAGCAGCAATAATTATTGGTTTTGATTTTTCTCTCACTCTTCTTGTAAAAGCAAGTAAATCCTCTTCTTTCCATTCAATTGGATTCCCACTTAAATTAAGTTCTTTTATAGAGTCTATTATAACTTCCTCTGAGATTTTCAATCCGCTGAGCTGTTTTGCCAGCTCTTCACTAAGTTTTTTCTGTTCCCCATGTACTTTTCTTGCAAACCGCTGCCAATTTTTGCCAACAATCGCATGCAGCCACAAATCAATCTCTTCTTGCAGAAAACTTACGTCTTTTGTAACATCATAATTCTGTGTTGGCTTGCCTTCCTCATCTGTTCTTCCAGATGCATCAAGAACATGAATTAACACATCAGCCTCACTCAAATCATCAAGAAATTGATTTCCTCTTCCCTTACCTGCATGAGCTCCTGGAACTAAGCCTGCAACATCAATTATTTTAACAGGAATGAAGCGATTACCATCTATGCAGAAACCAAAACGTGGCTGGCATTTAACACCAAATTCCTTCTCTACGCAATGCACTTTGACATAAGCAACTCCTTCATTCTTTTCAATAGTTGTGAATGGATAATTTGCAATTGCAACTTCTGCAAGCGTAAGCGCTTTAAAGAAGGTGCTTTTGCCGCTGTTGGGCTTGCCTACAATGCCGATTATCATTCTTGTATATAAGTATACAAGTAGAATGGTTTAAATAAATTTTTAAAGTTGTAATGGGGAATTTTATTAGGTCCGGTAGCTCAGCCTGGTTAGAGCGCTGGTCTTATATGGCCATGCTTCATTAGAGGCAGTAGCTCTAACGCTGTAATGCTTAAGCAAGCCAGTGGTCCTGGGTTCAAATCCCAGCCGGACCATGCCCCGTTAGTGTAGCCCGGTCAAGCACACGGCCCTTTCGTGAACGTTTCTTTTTAAGAAAGGTCCAAAGAAAGGCCGAAACGCGGGTTCAAATCCCGCACGGGGCAATCAAAATTTGACAGCGCTTGTCAGATATTTCAATACATCCAACGTTACTCGCATCTAAGCACTTTCTGTATCATATTTGTTACGTCCACGTAGAAAGATTTATAAAGAATGTGCCCGTATAAAAGTTATGGCTTATACTGAAGTAAAAGAAAGAAATGACAAAAGCTATTTTTATAGAGTTAGAAGCATAAGAGAAAGGGATAAATTCAAGAAGCAGAGAATTTACCTTGGGAAAGATTTGTCAAAAAAAGATTTATCGCTGAGAGAGGAAGAAGCAGATAAAAAATTTAACTTGGCAATTAAGAATAAGGCGATAGAGAAAATAAAGCCATTAATTATCAAAATCTTAAGGAAAAATAAAATAAAAAAGGCAGGCGTATTTGGAAGTTATGCCCGTGGAGATGCAAAAAAGGGCAGTGATATTGATATTATTATTGAGCCGGCAAAAAATATGGGTTTTAAATTTGTAGGGTTAGAAATCGAACTATCAAATAAATTAAAGAGAAAAGTCGATTTGGTTAGCTATAATGGTCTGAGTCCTTATTTAAAGGATAAAATTTTAAGTCAAGTAGTTAGGATAGTATGAAAGAAAAAGATGATCTTGTGTTCATTCTGCATATTTTAGAGAGTATTGATGCAATAGAAAAATTCTCAAAGAATATGAGTAAGAGGAAATTTATTTCTAGCAGATTAAAGCAAAGTGCAATAGTTAGAGAAATAGAAATTATAGGAGAAGCTGTTAAAAACATTTCTAAAAAATCAAAGCGCAAATACCGAGAAGTTAAATGGAGAGACATTGCTGGGACTCGGGATAAGATGATTCATCATTATTTTGGAGTAGACTTAAATATAGTATGGGATATAATTAAAAGAGATCTTCCAAAGCTTAAGAAGAGCATAATAAAAATAAAACAGGAATTAGCTAAGTCTGGATAACTATGAACGTGCTCTCATAGAGGCATCCCAAGGGTTCAAATCCCGCACGGACATGCTCGTAAAAGATTTAAAAGTATTCACCTTATTCTTTTTATGGTAAAGGCGGAAGTTTTAATCGTAGAAAATCGCAAACCACATGCGATGCTTCTAGAGATTAATCTGAATAAAGCTGAGATTTCCACAGAAATTGCAGAAAATCTTGCTGATGCTTACACAAAGATCAGAAATGGTAATTACAAAGTTGTTATCTGTGATACAAAAGTAAATGATGAACTTGGTTATGAACTTAAAAGAAGATTGCTTGGTGAGGATGACGTAACGCCATTTATTGCTCTTTCCGCTTCTGCCGAAAATCAGCACTATTGGGAAAATTTAGGTGTAAAATTTTTTCTTAAGGAAGAAATAGCCGCCGAACCAAAAAAGTTAGTAGAATTAGTTAGAGGTTATCTTTGAAGTGTAAAATCAAAACCAACCCTTCCTTCTGAAATAAAAGATCATGCCAACAGCAATGGCGACCATTAGACCAAGAGCAAACATATAACCATACTTCCAATGCAGCTCAGGCAGGAATTGAAAGTTCATCCCATAAATTCCTGCAATCAGGGTAAGTGGCAGCATTATTGTTGTAACAACAGTAAGAGTTTTCATAATTTCATTCATCTTATTAGAAACAGTTGAAAGATAAACTTCAAGTATGTTTGAAAGTAGCTCTCTGTAATTGGTTATAGTATCAGTTATAGTAAGCATATGGTCAAAAACATCTCTGAAGTAAGGCTGAACTTTTTTTGTTATAAAAGGAATGTCTGCTTTTGTTAGCTCAAGAATCTTCTCTTTTTGTGCATTTGATAATCGCCTCAAGAGAACGAAAAGCCTTCGCAATCTGAAGATCTGTGCTGTTAACTCATGAGTAGGCGCCTCTAAAGCTTTCCTCTCAAATTTGTCGATAATCTCATCATATTTGCCAAGCACGTTCAAAAATTGATCGACTTCTGCATCAATTAATCTATGCAAAAGGGAATCAACACCACTAGAAATAAGAAACTTCACTCTTTCTGAATTTTTCTTTAAAGCTTCAATACTCTCAACAACCTCATAATGATTTGAAATAAGAAAATTCTTTCCAAGAATAAAGTCAACCTCATAAGGCCTTTTACCATTCTTCGATACACCGTACAAGACAATAAGCATGTAATTCTCGAAATATTCAATCTTGATTCTTGTCTTTCCTTTGCTCAGACAGTCTTCAATTGTTAATGGGTGTAGCTTGAAAATTTCTCTTAAGAGTTTAAAGTCTTCTTTCTTCGGCGCAGTTACATCTATCCAAACCAACTTGTTCTTGTATCTCGCAAGCTCTTCTGGCTTAATATTCCTTACTTCTCTGTCTAATACAAAGATGTCTAGCATTTCTTCCTTCTGACCTCTTTTCTCTTGCTTTCTTTCTTTTTCTTTTTTAGA
>CAYICV010000031.1:0-6383 GCA_964362035.1 Candidatus Woesearchaeota archaeon
TGTCTTTTTCATCTTAAAGCAGCTTGCTTAATTCTTCAATTGTAATATATTTTTGAGGGGAGAATTTATTAACCTTTATAGTAATCATTTCTGGGAGTGGGCCTTTAACACATTTTACTCTCTCAAAAGCATCTCTCCCACGCTTAATCTTATAAGGCAACATGCCTCTTATTGTTCTTTGAACTATTCTCTCTGCCGCCCTTGGAAAGAAAGGGCCTTTATTTACATCACCTTTTTGTACCATTATCTTGTACTCTTCCAATGTGCTTTTCTTATTTCCACTTACTAAAGCTTTCTCAGAATTTGCGACAACAACTTTATTGCCGAGCAATGCTTGCTTAGCTACAAATGCTGCCAGTCTGCCAAGAATCTGGCCTTCTGCGTTAATTACAAGCTCGTTCATTTTTGTTTTGTTAATTTGTGTATGTTGTGTTTGTATAGCTAAATGCGATTAAATAACAAGTCTCAAACTTTTTTGTGGTTTCTGCAGTAACTCCTCTAACTGCAGGATTTCGCCGCTTGCAGCTTTAATCTTTTCCTCTGCTTTCTGCGAAAAGGAAAATGCTGCAATTTTAAGCCTTTTATCCAAGCTGCCAACTGATAACACTTTTCCAGGCACTACAACAGTTTCGCCAGCATTTGCGACTTTATTAATTTTAAAAAGGTTAACTGCGGCTGCTTTTCTTCTTGGCTTTGCAAGCTCTTTAGCCAATGCTAAAAAGAAAGGTTTCTGCTGCTTCTTTAAAGAGATTATTAGCTTTCTCAATCTTGGATTTACTTTCTTCTGCAGCCTTTTTTCAATTCTTGTCTTAATTACTGTCATTTTGTTTTTCAGCTTGGTTGTTGCATGTCCTGCATACTTACTAGCTTTAAAAAATGTGCGGGGAGCAGGGTTCGAACCTGCGTAGGCACTAAGCCACTAGGTCCTTAGCCTAGCCCGTTAAGTCAAACTCTTTCGCGTTCTTGATTAAACTTCTTTCGAAAGAAGTTTATTGACCGCTCCGGCATCCCCGCATCTTAGCATGAAAGAAAGCTAATTTAAAAATTTTCTTAAATCCTAAATTTTGTCAACCTCTTTACTCAGCTCCTTAAACTTTTTTGCGAAAACATTTGTTGCAGAAAGGAAAATCTCTGAAGGTTTGAGTTGGCCCCAGCTTTCAATATGGAACACCATTTCATCTTCTTTGTCATAGTCGTGCCAGACTAAGCCTGGAATAAACTTTGCATGTTCTTTGCCCGTGCCAAGCCTTGCATCTGCTACAAACTCAAGCTCTTGCTCTGCTGTTAGCTTAACTATAGGCATATCATAAGGAATTTCAAAACCTTTGCCTTTCAGTTGCGAGGAGTAGACTTCTTTTCCTTTCTCACTGAGCTTTAGCTTTATAGTACATAAATTGCATCCTTTTCCCTTGCAAACGCATTCCTCTCTCAACTTAAGATGTGCATTGGTTCTTAAAGGAATTAAGCCTAATCTGTGTGCAAGAATTTCATCATAAAGCACAGAATCATTTTTTGTGAAATCTACTGTATCAATAGCGACCACTGGCACTGATTCAATACAAATTCTTCTTATTGCATTTACAAAAGAAAGATCAGCATCTGTAATTTTAAATTGCAGTTTTTCTCCATTCTTTTTAACTTCTTCGATTTTCATTTTCTGTCTTGGTTTATTTTAGTTTTTAGTTAGGATGGATATATTTTTCTAAGCCATATTGTTTTATGAAATCAGCCCTCTGAAATTCTGAAAAAAATATCGCTGCTGATTCTTCTACCTTTTTAAGTATTTCTTCTTTTTCTATCTCTTGTCCTTCATATCTAGAATTGCTTTTTATCACATCTACTAGATTCTGCAGTGCATTTGTGCTGTGAAAGCCGTCTAAACTACATTCAATAAGCAAGCCTAAATAAATTATTTCCTGAAGTTCTTGCTCTTCTGGTGGCTTGTCTTTTATCATGGCATATAAAATTTTGCCTAATTTTCTATCAATTTTTTCTCTTGCTTGCATATCCATTTTAAACCCTCCTGCCCCTTCTTCCGTGAGGAGGCCTTGCTCCTCCATAAGCAATTGGAGTAACATCAACAATACTCTTGATTCTCATGCCTGCTTTTGCAAAGCTTCTCAATGCTGCTTGACTTCCCGGCCCTGGATTATGAGGCCCTTCATGTCCTCCTGGAGCGCGAATTCTTACATACAAGGCTGTAATTCCTTTTTCTTTTGCTTCCATAGCTGCTTTCTTCGCTGCGAACATTGCTACTGTTGGCGAAGCTTCTAGTCTGTTATATTTTGTTATCTGTCCACCAGATGCTTTTGCAATTGTGTTCCCAGCAAAATCAACAATATGAATGATTGTATTATTATAAGATGAATATATTTTAGCTATAGCTGCAATTTCCTCTTCTCCATGCTCTCTGCTCTCATACCTTTCATACCTTTTCTCTCTCTTTTCTTCTATTCCCTCTTGTGTTTCTTTTTCTTCCTTTACCCCTCTTATTTCTTTTATCGCTTCCATCTGCTGCTGTTCTCTTACGTCCATTTCTTCTACTTTCTTTTCTTCCATGTTCTTTTCTTTTACTTTTGCGCTGGCATTTTCCTCTGCTTCAATTTTTTCTGCTTTTTTCTTTGGCATTTTCTTATTCGCTAGATTTTGTATAAAAGACCTTTTTTTCTGTTTCTAAATCAACAAAATAAGAAGGAATATTAACCTTTCTGTTACTCACTAAAACATGGCCGTGGGTAATTGCTTGCCTTGCTTGTTTTGGCTTAAGTTTAAATTTTTCTACAACAACTGTTTGAAGCCTTCTGTTGAGAACATTTTCTGCCTTTAATTCTAACACTTCGTCAACATTCTTAGCCTGAATCAGGCCGCGTTTTTCAAGAAGCCTCAAGAATTCTGCCTGTTCTTCTGTTGAGGCTGTAAGAAGTTTTTTTGCCTGTTCACGTAGCCTTTTAATAACCCTTTCTGCCTTCCAAATCTCTCTCTTATTTTTTAGCCCATACTTCTGCTGCAGTTTTTTCTCTGCGGCAATCTTTTCTTTATCCCACATCATCTTTGGCTTACTGTATTTTTTCTTTGATCTTCTCATTTTTTCTTCTCTTTACCCTCGGATTTTTTTGTTCCAACCTTTTGTTTGAGTTTTTTCTTTGAAACCCCCATAGTTTTACCATGTCTGAAATGGCTTCTTGTTCGCTGCCCTCTAACTGGCAGACCAAGAGCATGCCTTATTCCTTTATAAGATTGGATTTCTCTAAGACTTTTAATATCTGTCTTTAATTGTAATTCTAAATCTGATGTTAGAAAATGAATAGGCTTACCCTCAGTTGTTCGTTGGCGATTGAACAAGTGCGCTGGGAGATTATAGGAATGTAAGTTTTTAAGTGTTAACTCAATCTTTTTAATCTCCTCGTCTGTGAGGGAACCAGCTCTTCTTTGCTTGTTAATACCGAGAATGTAGCAGACAGCATTGCTCACGCTCCATGAAATTCCTTTGATGTGTGTTAAGCCAGAATAAATTTTTGCCTTTCCTGGAATATCAGTATGCAAGATTCTAATTATTTCTCTAAGTTTTTCTTGCGCTGGCTTTTCCTGCGTTGGCTGTTGCGTTGGCTGTTGCGTTGGCTGTTGTTGCGTTGGCTGTTCTGTTTTAGTTTCTGCTTTCATTTTGTTTCAGTTTTCATTTTAGTTAACAAAAAGCTTGTATTTTGTTGGATTCTCAAGCTCTTCTAAGATTCGCTTTTCAATTGACTTCTTTGCATCTGGGAGACTCTTAATTCTGTTGTGCAAATCGTCAAAAGACGTAAATGGCTTTATTTGCCTTTCTTTTATAATATTTTCTGTATGCTTTTTCCCAAAACCAGGAATGAGCTCAAGTTGATGAAGCCTTGTATTAACAGGCTCAGAATTGTTGAAAAAATCAACAAACTTCTTTTCATTCTTTTCTATTGCCTTTTTTATAAACTCATGTAAATTGAGTTTTGCTGTTTCTGTGAGCTTATCCCCAGGTAATCTTCCATAGATGTAGCTAATCTTATCTCTCTTCTCAGAACCAATATAAACTTCTTCTTTCAGCTGCAATGTTGCGCCTTTCTTTGGCACTAATTGCAAGAGTGTGAAATTTAAGGTGCCTATAGCCTGCGCTACTGGAATCCTCTTCTCTTGGCCAAAATAGCCATGAGGTAGAAAATCTAATATCACTGCGTATTCTTCTTTCTCTCTCATCTTCGCTTCTATTTTTCTTTAATAATTTGTAATATTTTTTCGGTTTCATTTGTGTCCAGGCTGATATCTTCACCAAAAAAAATGCTGCGCAATTCTTCTGGCGTTTCTGGCAAGATATCAATTATCTTGACAATATGGTACTCTTTAAGTTTTTCTATGCCTATCAGCTTTTTCTTTAGTTCCTGGGCTTTCTCTGCTTTAAGCTTGCTGAATCTCTTTAAGTACTCTAGAGACTTCTTAGCTCTAAAGTTTTCCCTGTCTTCTGCCTTTTCAAGCAGTTCGCGGGTTTCCGCTATTGTAAGAGGCTGAGTTTTTTTTATCATTCTAAGTTAGTAATAACCAAGGCATTTTTAAATATTTTGTTAATTAAGCGCCGAAAGGCAACAAAAGCTGAATAAGCATGAATCGAGTGAGTAATGTTATTATACTTATACTTAGCTTATCTCAGTTAAACTTTAACAAGATGAATTGGTTTTAGAATCAGCTTTTTTTCCATATTGCCATCTTTAAATTTTATAATGTAAGCCCTTCCTCTCTTGCCTTCAACAATGCCAATCTTGCCGCGAAAGCGAAGAGGCACAGCGGGCTGCAAGCTAACTTCAGGTTTAATTGCCACTCTTTCGCCTTGCTTCAGCTCTTGAAAATAATGGCTAAGCCTGAGCTTGCCTTTTTCTCTCACTCGTTTCTTTTTTCTTCTTGCCATTTTTGTGTTTTTGCTTTTGATTGTTGTTTTGCTTTTGTTAAGCTGATGAGATTTAAGTCTTTTTCTTTTTCCATCTTAGCTTCCTTTCTGTCTTGGCAGCTTCTTTCCATTCTTCTTTATGTGGATGTTTGTGTTTAATCTGCTGAGAGAAATTTTCAAGTATATCTGCAATAGCATGATAAGGATTTCTGTGCTGAGCGCTTGCAGAAAAATGACCATGCTCTGTTTCTAAAACGCCATCAATCTGATGAATATGCCCTTGTTTTGCCTCTTCTGTTGCTTTCTCATGAATGCTTTTCAAATGCAATCGCATTCCAAGGTAACCTGCCTTTTGGAATTTGCTAACGTAACCGCTAATTATCTTCCTTACTTGCTCAAGCTCAAAGGGGTCAAGCTTATTAAAGCCTGCTAATGCGACTTCTTTTAATTCAGTTGCCATTTTTGATTAAAACTAGGATATCTGGGAAAAATCATAAAGGACTTTTAAAGCTTATTGTGTTAATGTTTGTTCTTCTTCACGCTCTTACTTAATCTAAATTTAAAGTTTCCCATTTAACTTTTTTCTTCTCAACAGCTTCTTTAATTTTTTCTTGGCCTTTTGTTAGTTTTCCTTTACCTTTCTTAACATCCATAAAAATTATGTCTATAGGCTTATCTTTATTTTCGTATTCTGAATAGCCATTAAAGATTATGTAATCTATCGGATTCCCAAGGAAGCGGGCGTCTGCTGAATTATACTTGAATTCAGGCAGGAGAGGCAGAATTTGCTCAGAAATTTTTCCCTTCAACACTGCTCTGCTTCTCTCAAGAGTTTCCTTCCTTATTGATTCTTCCATCTCATGCTTCCATCTCTGCAATTCAATTTTATATTTTGCTTCTGCAATCTTCTGAATTAAAATGTAAGCAATAACAAAACCAAGAATTAATCCGACAATGAAAAGTAAGATTGTAAGTTCTGGCATTTTAGTAATAATAAGTATTATCAAAATAGCAAAGAAATATTAAAACTTATTCCTCTGATTCTTCAGGGGTGAAAAGCCAATATTTGAATTCCTCAAATATTCTTTTAATTATGCTACCTGTTGTGGTTGTGCTGCTGCTTGTGCTTGTTGAGCTAGTACTTTCTGCTCCTGTGCTTGTTGATGTGCTTCCACTTTCTGTGCTGGTGCTTGTACTCGTACTTGTGCTTGTTGATGTCGTGCCGCTTTCTGTTGTGCCACTATATGTTCCACCACTTTCATAAGTTCCGCCTGTGTAAGTGCCTCCGCTGTATGTGCCGCTTTCTGTTCCTGTATAAGTTCCACCGTAATAACCTCCACTTTCATAAGTTCCGCCTGTGTAAGTGCCTCCGCTGTAGTAGCCGCCAGATGCTGGATCACCACTGTAATACCCTCCGCCAGAGTAAGTGCCTGTTGCGGGGTCATAGCTTCCTCCATAATAGCTTCCGCCGTAGTAACTACCC
>CAYICV010000032.1:0-2132 GCA_964362035.1 Candidatus Woesearchaeota archaeon
CATCAGATCTTGGTGAGGCGTTCGGAATGGGGCAAAGGTGTAGATAGGGCGTTGTCGAATTACATTGGCTCTCATGCAAGAAAGAATGGACTTTCCACCATAAAAGGTACGGTACGCGGAAATTTGTTACCTTATTACCTTGATTTGGGCGCAAATATTGATGATAGCGCCGAAAATCAGCAATACCTTATAAGATTTGAAATTCCAAGATAAATTTAAATACTTTCAAGTATCGTAATTACTATGAGCATTACCGATATTGTTACAGGGCAAAAAAAATTAAGCGAGGCTGAAGTAGAAGGTATTATTAGAAATAATGCTGTTCACCTTTCAAACATTGATAGTAATTTAAATCAGACACTACCCTCTTTAATTGATCATGTTTTAGTTTTAGCAAGAGAAAGAAAGCAAACGTATAAATTGTCTAGATCTTATCCACAATGGTTATCTACCCGCGACGGGAACGCCACGATAGAGTATAGAATAAGTTATATCTGCGATAAAAATGGTATTTCGGTGGTTGCATTTGATCCCCAATCAAACGCAATGGACCCTGGAGAAAGCTATATAAAACAAATACCAACAAAAGAACTTTTGGAATGGGTCAGAAAAGATGGGATCCATATGATGGATGTCTATCAGCATATTAAAAAAGCTTTAGAACAAAAAAAGAGTTCTGGAGAGGCTCATGAAAGATGTTCCGGAAATTATTTTTAAATCTCCTAGGAAATTTCTCATACAATCATTCTCACGCAATTAAATAATCAAGCGAGCGATTTAATTAAAAAGAAAAGTAACCACTTACGCTACCTAAGCGCAGCAAGCCTATGCTTCTTGCTTTTGAAGAACTCTATATATGCGTGAATAAGTTGCCCTCTCCTTTTTATCATCCTTTGGCTAGGAAAAGAAGAATTAAAAACTTAACCCCTAACATCTGCTCGCGCTCTACTTTCTGTACTTTCTGTATACAGTCTTATTACGTCCTCACTGACCCTATCTCTTAATTCAATAGCTCCATTACTTGCCCGCGCAAAATCATTTAGCAAGTAAGGTGGTCCAAAATTGATGTGCATTCTTAGCTTTGGTCTGAATGGTTGAGTAGCGAAGGCTAGCGCATCTGCAGCATAGTATGCAAGCTTACTTTTTCTTCTGCCCCAAGCCAACAGCCTCATGAATGGCTCCTCAATCCTCTTTGGATAATAAGCTACTGCAATGTTTACACCATAAACTTCCCTACTATTCATTTCTTCCATTTTAAGAGCTTGTAAAATATATTCTATAGCACCCTTTTTTCTTTCTTCCATAATATTCCCAGAATAACTTCTCCCTCCTTCGAGAAAATCAAGCAGGCTACTTCCGTTTAAAATTGCTCGTTGAACAGCTCCCCTAAATTCTCTTACATGGTCTTTTTTCTTTTGCATTCTACCTTTACTATCTATCAATGCCCTATCAACGTAAATTACTCCCCATTTATCAAAGAAAGGTTTGAATGGCCAAATGTCTAGATTTTTTCCAGCTAGGAAAATTGGAAGAGGAATCCCATGCTCAAGAAGTGTATATCCGATACCAATGGAGTCGAAATGGCTTAGATGATTGGGGAAGAATACAACTTGCTTTCCTTGAATTCCCTCTGCGCCAAGAAGATTTTCCAGGCCGCTTGTTTCAATTCCTTTGACAAATGGCTTTAAGAGTTTCCGGTCTCTGACAATCTCAAAACTTCTTTGTGCATCTGGCACTTGTACCATTCAATGATAAAGTAGAAAAAGTTAAAAATCTTAGCCCAACGCAGCAAGCTTCGCTTGAATCTCCTCAAGCTCAGCATCAAGTTTTGATTTTGCCTTAACCTTTTTCTTTGCCTCAGATGATTTAGCAGCTTTCCTCTCAGCCCCAACTCCCCTCTCTGTCCTAACCTTTTCAAGTTCTTCCTTAAGTTTCGGAATGTTTTCAACAAATGCTTTCATCGCCTCATTTGTCTTTCTCATCTCTCCAGCAAGTTCTCTCTTAGCAGCCTCTTTCGCATTCTGAATTTCTTTCAGCGTTTCTTGTTTCTTCATCAAATTTATTATACCGACTAAACTGCTCAGCAGAGTTTTTCTTGCCTGAATGAAATCAGCATCTTCAAATTTTACATA